>CALQBW020000180.1 GCA_943328915.2 Singulisphaera sp. GP187
CATGAGTCGGGTATTCACCAAGATGGCGTGATGAAAAATCGTTTGACGTACGAAATTATGAGTGCCGAAACTGTCGGCCTTGATGGCAATATGCTGGTCCTCGGCAAACATTCGGGTCGTCACGCCTTCCGTGCCAAGTTAATCGCAATGGGCTACGAAGCAGAGAATGAAGAAGAATTTCAAGCCGTTTTTGAACGATTCAAAGAACTCTGCGACCGCAAAAAGAAAATCGATGACCGTGATATTGAAGCGTTGATTGCCGGCGAGCAACAACGGACCGTTGAAGTCTACAAACTTGAGCATGTTCAAGTGATTACTGGGACAAGTTTGACCCCCGTCGCTACCGTGCGGTTAATTGATCAACAAGGACAATCCCACCTCGAAGCGGCGCATGGTACAGGACCTGTGGATGCTATTTATAAAGCAATTGATAAAGTAGTGGGACGTCCTGTTGAGTTAATTGAGTTTGCCATTAACTCGGTAACGGAAGGGATCGACGCCGTCGCAGAAGTGTCTGTCCGAATTCGCGACACGACAGCCGCTCACCACGCATCGACCAAACCAGGGATTGATTTATTTAATGGGTATGGTGTACACACTGATACGATGGTTGCCGCTGCTGAAGCATATATGGGTGCTTTGAACAAGTTGTTGCAAAGTCGCGAGTATATGATTCAAGCAGAGAAATCTGCATATGCCGATGGGTATGATTCGAATAATCCTGGATTTGTAGTCGACAGTTTTGCAAATACAAAGCGGTAAATTCTTCTTGAGGCCATTTCTTGGCAGTAGGCAATTATGCGCATCAGTTATCTTGGTCCTGCTGGAACATATAGTGAGATTGCTGCATTAACATATGCTACATCGGCCGATGTATTTGTACCGCAAAACACATTTCCAGCCGCGGTTCATGCCGTTGAACAAGGGAATGCGGATGTTGTCATGCTACCAATTGAAAATATCCTAGAAGGAAGTGTCACGACAACACTCGATATCCTCGTGCATGACACTCTGTTGATGATTCGCGCAGAACTAGTTGTTCCTATTAATCACCAACTTTTGGGGAAGCCTGGCACCAATTTGGATGAAGTAGAAATCCTGTATGGGCATCCCCAATCACTAGGTCAATGCAGACATTATATTGAGACGTATTTACCACAGGTGACCACGATTGCATCACTTTCAAATAGTGCTGCTCCCGCAGAGGCATTAGCCTCGCCACTACGTGCGGTTGCAATCGGAACGACCCGTGCTGCGGAGTTGACCGGCGCAGTTGTATTGGTTTCTGATATCCAAGATCGTGCCAGCAATGTGACGCGTTTTGTGGTACTAGCTGCAACTGACAATGCACCAACAGGCGACGACAAAACCAGTCTTTGTTTTGGATTTGATCGTGAAGACCGTGCAGGCCAAATCGTGAAGCCTTTACAGATTTTGGCTGAAGCAGGAATCAATATAACGAAATTTGAATCACGTCCATCGAAAGCTGTACTAGGTGAATATGTTTTTTTTGTTGATATAAATGGACATCGACTTGATCCCCATATTACTGCGACATTGGACCAAATGCGCGCCCACACGGGATTTTTAAAGATATTTGGGAGTTACCCGCGTTGGCACAAAAATTAAATCATATTCATCAAATAATTATTAATAGTGAAATGGGTATATGCTGGAAAAATACAATGACACGTTACGTGTCATTTTTGTCGAAAGCACGCACCTTCGTTGAATTCGCTTCAAACGACTTCCAATGTCAAGTGAATGATATATAATGACCATGAAATCCATCACCAACGAAGGAGCGCCCCATGACTACTGAGAAACAGATTTGGTTCAAAGGAAAGATGATTCCTTGGTCACAAGCAAATGTGCACGTTATGACCCATGCGTTGCATTACGGTTCATCGATTTTTGAAGGCATTCGCTCATACCCTACCAAAAAAGGTCCTGCGATTTTCCGTTTAGGATTGCATATGCGCCGACTCTGGGATTCTTGCAAAATATATCGGATGGAAATTCCGTTTACTGTGGCTGAAATAACCCAGGCCTGTAAAGATGTCGTCAAAATCAACAACTACGGTAATTCTTATATTCGCCCGCTCGTATGGCGTGGCGAAGGACCTTTGGGACTCGACGGCAAAGCCAACCCCATCGAAGCGATGGTTGCTGCGGTCGAATGGGGCGCCTATCTCGGACCCGAGGGTCTCAAAAACGGTGTCGATGTAATGGTATCATCTTGGAATCGCCCAGCTGCCAATACCATCCCCACCATGGCCAAGGCTGGTGGCAACTATTTGTCATCAAATTTGATCAAAAACGAAGCCTTGCGCAATGGTTATACCGATGGCATTGCCTTGGATATTAATGGCAACATCGCCGAAGGCTCGGGCATGAATGTGTTCATCGTACGTGATGGCGTCATCTATACGCCCCCCACTACGTCAAGCATTTTGCCCGGTATTACGCGCGATTCGATTATGACGGTTGCCAAAGAACTCAAAATGGAAGTCCGTGAGACCAACATGCAACGTGAAACGTTGTATTTGGCCGACGAAATCTTCTTCACCGGTACCGCCGCCGAAGTAACCCCTGTCCGTTCCGTTGACAAAGTAACTATCGGTACCGGGATGCGCGGTGAACTCACTGAAGCCATCCAAGAGCGCTTCTTTGGTTTGTTTGATGGCTCCGTCGAAGACAAACATGGCTGGTTGGATTACGTCTAAACAACGTGCGAGATAGCCAATGCGACTACGAAATAGCCATGAAAATGGCTATTTCGTAGAATACCAAAAGGCATGAGAGGTTGGCATGGCAACGACACCACAAACTGTATTTGAAAAAACGGTATCGTCACGCATCGCATACGGCTCTTCGCCAAGGAGTGCTCCGATGACTAGTGAGAAACTGATTTGGTTCAACGGCGTAATGGTGCCATGGTCACAAGCCAATGTCCACGTTATGACCCATGCCTTGCATTATGGGTCATCGATTTTTGAGGGGATTCGTGCATATTCCACCCCAGACAGCCCAGCCATTTTTCGTTTAGGGTTACATATGCGACGCCTCTGGGATTCATGCAAGATTTATCGCATGGACATCCCATTTTCGCTGGCAGAATTAACCCAAGCCTGTAAAGATGTCGTCACCGTCAACAATTACGCGAAATGCTTTCTGCGGCCGTTGGTGTGGCGTGGCGAAGGGCCACTCGGCCTTGATGGTAACGCAAATCCGATCAAGGCAATGGTGCTGGCGATGGAATGGGATGCGTATCTCGGACCCGATGGACTCAAAAACGGCGTTGATGTGATGGTGTCGTCTTGGAGTCGCCTTGCGGCAAATACCATCCCTACAATGGCCAAGGCAGGTGGGAATTATTTGTCATCGACGCTGATCAAAAGCGAAGCGTTGCGCAACGGCTATGCCGAAGGCATAGCCATGGACATCAATGGCTACGTCGCTGAAGGTTCTGGGATGAATCTGTTCATTGTGCGTGATGGCGTCATCTACACTCCGCCCGCCACCGCAAGTATTTTGTCCGGAATTACGCGTGATTCCATTATTACGATTGCCAAAGAT
Source organism: Singulisphaera sp. GP187 (assembly GCA_943328915.2). Classification (GTDB taxonomy): domain Bacteria; phylum Chloroflexota; class Chloroflexia; order Chloroflexales; family Roseiflexaceae; genus UBA965. The sequence continues at coordinate 3,580 of CALQBW020000180.1, forward strand.
CTTAAAATGGATGTGCGTGAGACCAATATACAACGTGAAATGTTGTATTTGGCCGACGAGATTTTCTTCACCGGCACTGCAGCTGAAGTCACCCCTGTTCGTTCCGTCGACAAAGTTATCGTTGGTACCGGGATGCGCGGTGAACTCACCGAAGCCATTCAATCACGCTTCTTTGGCTTGTTTGATGGTTCTGTCGAAGACAAACATGGCTGGTTGGATTACGTGAAGTAGCGCTTTGGATAGCCCCCGCGAACACACAGCGTCAAATAAATGGCTCCGTGATGAATCATCAATTGAAGGTATGAGGAGTTGGCATGGGAACGACACCACAAACGCTGTTTGAAAAAATATGGAATCGCCACCAAGTACGCCCCGAAACTAACGAAACTCCCGCAGTGTTGTATATCGACCTGCATTTGGTGCACGAAGTAACTTCACCCCAAGCGTTCACTGAATTACGCCAACGGGGCTTGTCGGTACGGCGCCCGGGTCAAACCATCGCAACAATGGACCATTCGACCCCAACCACCCCCCGGAACGCACAAGGTATCATCCCCGTACTTGATAATCAAGCGCAGGCCCAACTCACCCAACTCGAATCGAATTGCCGTGATTTTGGTATCCCATTGTTTGCCTTGGGGAACGAAAACCAAGGTATTGTGCATGTTATTGGACCCGAGCAAGGATTAACCCAACCCGGTATGACCATCGTCTGTGGTGACAGTCATACCAGTACACATGGTGCCTTTGGTGCACTTGCATTTGGTATTGGTACGTCCGAAGTCGGACATGTGCTGGCCACCCAGTGTTTGCTCCAGAGCCGCCCCAAAACTATGGAAATTCGCATCAATGGACGCCTTTCCAAGGGTGTCGGTGCCAAAGATATTATTCTCGCAATCATCGCCAAAATCGGCGTAGGTGGCGGTACCGGCTATGTGCTCGAATATACTGGCGAGGCGATTCGGGCGCTCAGCATGGAAGAGCGCATGACAGTGTGTAACATGTCGATCGAAGGTGGCGCTCGGGCGGGTCTCATCGCCCCCGATGAAACGACCTTTGCCTACATCAAAGATCGTCCTCGTGCCCCCCAAGGTGTCGCTTGGGATGCGGCTGTGGCGGATTGGCAAACACTTGTGTCTGATGCGGACGCCGGCTATGACGCAGTAGTCGAACTTCACGCCGACGAATTAGCGCCGATGATTACCTATGGCACAAACCCCGGTATGGGCATCCCCATTACTGGCTTTGTCCCCACTGCTGACGATATGGCTGATGACTCTGCCCGGGCTGGTCTAGCCAAAGCGTTGGCTTATATGGACCTCCAGCCAGGACAATCACTCATCGGCAAAAAAGTTGATGTGGTCTTTATCGGTAGCTGCACTAATTCACGCATTTCCGACTTGCGCTTGGCTGCCCAAGTCATGCAAGACCGCAAAGTGGCCAGTGGTGTACGCATG
>CALQBW020000181.1 GCA_943328915.2 Singulisphaera sp. GP187
AGGCAATTTGAGGGGCGTCGTTTTGTGAGCGCAACCCATGCACCGGATGACTCATGCAATGCGTCACATCACGCAAAGTACAATCACTCGCACAGGCCGCCTTGATGGCGCTAAGGAGCATAGCAGGGACATAGGCCGGCTGATCGTCATCTTGTTCATTCGGTTCGAGGTACTTCCACCCCACCACGCCGATTTTTTGACCGGCGGCCAGACCAATGGTGCGCAACACGGCACTTAGTCGTGGGAAGCGACTGCGGTCTTGTCCCATCAATCCCAAACTCTGACTCAAGTGGACGTCGTAAGAAGTCCCAAGCATCGGCACATAGCTGAGGCCTTCATTCCCCACAATCACCGCGTTTTTGGGGCCGAGTACGAGGATGGCTTCTTCGAAGCGGGTATCGAAATTACTTAAAAATGTGATGTCAGCGACATGCTCGCGGTCGCCATAGACCACCACCCAATCACAGCCTGCCGCTGCTTTGAGGGCGGCAATGCGGGCTTCATACGTAGCTGCGGCCAACGCCGACGGTGGTTGTTGCAAAAGATAGGTAGGCATTGGGCGGTACTGTAACATTATGGTCCTCAACGCTAAATGAATAGATCTATTATAATGGCGAATTCCCGCCTGGTACCACAATAATAAAATCCGTTGGTGATTATTAAAAAATCATCAACGGATTTGCAATGAGGATTATAAGGCAAAACTAATAGCCAGCAGTCGATGCCGTCAATGTACTCAAAATTCCCATGATGGTTGGTCCTGCGAACAGCAAAGTAACAATGATTTTCCAAATCATCGCGCGACTGCTCTTCCACATACCATAAACGCCAATAGGGAAGAACACAATCAACCATACACAAATCCATAACGTTTTTTCATACCAAGGTGTGACCATAGTCATCGTTGTTCTCCTCATAAAATTAAATGTATCCTCATTGCATTCTCATTTTAATCAAAATCCATCACATTTGTCAAATAATGTATCGTGATTTGCATGCACACTATTTATGTGTATGAACTAACCGAAAGAAATCGCGATTCTAACACACCGCCATGACAGACATCCCCATACCCATCATCGTAAACGGTCGACATGGGGCAGGAAAAGCACCTTCGCACTACAACTAAGTGCCGCACTCCCCTAGCACTTATAATCGGCAATCGGGGCGGGTCTCGGACTGGAGCAGCAACGCACATCTCCAATCACACACGGCTGAATAGCGTTTTTCAAGCCGGTGTCACGCCGTTGCTAAACCGTGGGAGCATGGTAATCTGCGGAGCAGCATTCACACACTTTGTATGGCTGCAATTGCTGCCGGAATAGCAGACATGTGCGCGCTTTACGTTGGTCAATTGTCATATCGATGCTGGCACTGCATTGACGCATCACTGCTCGTGTGCACCAACAACTTGGCGAAACCACATCCACGATGATTAGACCTATAGTAATCAGCTCTGCCAAAATCCCAGACACATTGCTGATTTTGACTTCCTTACGATCGATGTCCGCATATAGCACCTCGATAGGACCTGCCCGTAGATTTGCCGCAAATCATCGAATGAATACATACCCACGCTTAATCTTCCCCGAGATTTATTACGAAATCACAACGGATTGCGCTATCGCAACCAACTCCATACCCAAAAAGATAATGGTATAGTGCTAGCAATCGGTTTTCACAAGGAGTATTTCATGCCACAATTCCGTTGGAATACCACAGATGCCACTGCCATGTCGGCACTTGATGGGCTCGTATATCGCTGCCGTTTACTGGGAAGTGACCGCACCGTCGTCAATATTTATGGCGGTAATACGAGTGCCAAAACAAACGAAATTGATCATGCAGGCCGCCCCGTCCAAGTCCTGTGGGTCAAAGGCTCAGGCAGTGACGTCGCCAGCATCGGCGAATCTGGCTTTGCCGCCTTGCGTATGCCTGATATCGCACCATTGATGGCACGTGACGAAATGAACGACGAAGCAATGGTGGCCTACCTCAACCGTAGTGTGTTTTTGCCAGAGCGCCCCCGCCAATCCATCGAAACCCTGCTCCATGCCTTTATCCCTGCCGCCCACGTCGATCACACTCACCCTGACGCGGTCATAAGTTTGGCCTGTGCCGCCGATGGCCGCGCCCTGTGTGAACGGTTGTGGGGCAAACGCATGGTGTGGGTCGACTACATCCGGCCGGGCTTTACCCTGAGCAAACAAATCGGCGAAGGAGTGCGTGACAACCCAAAAGCCGACCTGGTAGTGATGGGCAAGCACGGCGTGACTGTGTGGGCTGATAGTAGCGCTGATTGTTATACCCAAAGCATCAAAGTCATCGGCGAAGCCGAAGAGTTTATCAGCCAGACCCGCAACGGTCGACGGATTTTTGCAGGAGCCGCAGTACCCGCCCTCGATGAGGCCAGCCAAAACGCTACGTGGAACGCCATTCTGCCGACGTTGCGTGGTGCGCTGAGCCAACAGGGCAGTCAGATTTTGCAAATAGACAGTGATCCCACTGCACTCGCATTTATCGGGAGTGAAGGTGCTGCCCAATTTACCCAAGTGGGTGCCGCTTGCCCGGACCACTTGGTGCACACCAAACGCCTGCCCTTGTTTGTCGATTGGCAACCGAGCCAAGGGAGTGAAGCACTCATACTGGCCGTTACTGCAGGCGTGGCGCAATACGCCAACGACTACCGTGCCTACTTCGATGCCCACAAAGTGACCAACGACGTGATGATGAACCCCTTCCCACGCATTATCCTCATCCCCGGGTTGGGGGTGGTGACCGCCGGCGTCGACGCCCAAGCCGCCGATGTCAGCAACCAACTCTACCACCGCGCCATCGCCGTGATTGGGGGGAGTATGACCGTTGGGAAGTATACGAGTCTGAGTGCTGCAGAGGCTTTTGCGATTGAATATTGGCCGCTCGAGCAATATAAATTAAAACTCAAACCGGCCCCACGTGAATTGGCAGGCAAAGTGGCAATTGTCACCGGGGCAGCCAGTGGCATTGGCCGGGCGACCGCCCGCCGCTTAGCTGCAGATGGTGCCCATATTGCTATTTTTGACATTAATCTGGCAGGTGCGCAAACAGTCGCCCAAGAGCTCAACGACACCTACAAAATGCGGCGCGCCATCGCCGTCCACTGTGATGTCACCAGCGAAGAAGCCGTAATTGCGGCAATGAACCATGTGGTACGTGCATTTGGTGGCGTCGACATCGTTGTCAACAACGCCGGCTTTGCTATCGCCAAACCCGTTACCGAGACGACTGTCGCCGACTGGGACAAAATGCTTAATGTGCTTGGCAAAGGCTACTTCTTGATCTCACGTGAGGCCTTCAAGATCTGGCAACAACAAAAAATCGGCGGCTCACTCATCGTCATCGCCAGCAAAAACAGCGTCATGGCCAGTAAAGGGAATGTCGCCTATAGTGCTGCCAAAGCCGCCGAGCTCCACATGGCGCGTTGTCTCGCCGAAGAAGGTGGCGCCATCGGCATCCGCGTCAACACCGTGCTCCCCGACGCCGTTCTCGAAGGCAGTGGCATCTGGGATGCCGGCTGGCGGGCAGCCCGGGCCGCCGGCTATGGCATCAAGCCCGAAGAACTCGAAGACTTCTACAAGGCCCGTACCGTCCTCAAAATCAACGTCCGCCCCGAAGATATCGCCGAAGCAGTCAGTTTTTTTGCGGGTGCACGGGCGAGCCGCACTACCGGCGGTATGCTCACCGTCGATGGTGGAGTCGCAGCGGCCTACGCCCGCTAAATTCGTAATCATTAAACCCATGCCGCGGGGTTTGCATTACATGCCTGCTCCTCGGCGGTTCATTGCAAAAAATGAGTTGCGATAGTAGAGCTACGATAATGTGAAATTACCCCATCCACAGAAAAATCGGACTATAATAATGAAAATGAATCCGGAAGTGAGGATTTATGTCATTGCGTATAGGAATAGTCGGATGTGGTGGCATCGGCCGCACTCACATGCAGGCATGGATTACCGCTGGGTACCGGCCAGTTGCGGTATGTGATGCAATCGCTTCTGTAGCACACAGCCTCGCTCCATTAAGCGATGCCACCGTATATCCTGATGCTGCAACATTATTCGCGAACGCCCAATTGGACATTGTTAGCATTTGCACCCCGCCAGCGCTCCATGCCGAACTGGTTATTAAAGCACTCGACCATCATATTGCCGTATTATGTGAAAAACCAATGGCAATGACGTTGGCTGAATGTGATGCAATGATTGCCGCGGCTACGCGCAATCAAACCCTCCTTAGCGTAGGGTTTTGTCATCGTTACCAACCACATGTCGAAGTGATGAAATCAGAAATTGAGTCTGGTGCGATTGGCGAAATCATCATGTTCCGCAATCGTTTTGCAGGACACATGCCCCATGTAGAGCAACGCTGGTTTAGTAATCCGGCCCTTTCCGGCGGTGGAGTGATGGTCGATACCTGTGTTCATTCAGTCGATATGTTTCGCAATTTAATTGGTGATGTTTCGCGCGTCCACGCGAGTGCCGTAACCCGCACGACTACACTTGGACCAGCGCTCCAAGTCGAGGATTCGGCAATTATCACCCTTACTAGCACTGATGGCGTCCTCGGGGTAATCGAAGCGAGCTGGCGCACCCCGCCCGGAGAATGGGTGGTGAGTGTGTACGGTACCGCGGGTAGTCTCACCCTCGACTACGATACGATGCAACTTTGGCACTGTGATGTTCACGGCACAAAACAACAACTTGCTGTGCCAGACGGAGACCGTTTCGTCAATGAAGTAGCGCATATCGCCGCCTGTGTGCGTGAACATACCGACCCACGGGTGAGCATGGCCGATGGTCGCGCTGCCTGTGATATTTTGGAACGGGCGATGCGGAGTGCCCAACGAGAGGAATAAATGCAATTACCACGAATACTCATCATATGCACCGTGGCTGTAATGATTGTGGGGTGTAAATCGGCATTGCCAAACGCACTGCAATCAACCACGGCTCCTGCTGGCTACCCGAATCCAGGGACAC
>CALQBW020000182.1 GCA_943328915.2 Singulisphaera sp. GP187
AGAAAATCCATTAACAATACACAAATGACCACTACCCCAATTGCTAAATAATGCCACCATGGGGATTGCACATAAGCGAGTCCCCAAATGCATAATTCAACAACCAAGATTGCGCTGATTGGTTTAAGCCAACTGGGCCGATACAATTTCATCCGATCCCAACCGACAAACCCATACATCAGCAAAATAAACCCTGCAGACATGATCGGATACGCAAGATTTGGTGAAATAAATTGAATATATGAGCTAGGTATAATAAATGATTTGCAAAACAATCCAATGACGATGACCACAGCACCACTAGTGGATAAAATCAGGCGCATGTGGCTGCGCCGCCCAGCCAAAGCGCGCACATGCCAAAGTGCCAAAAAAGTGAAAACGATATGCAATAATTGCAGCACCATGATCTCCATGTTTGCCCCCAATATATTTTTTCATTCAAAGTTTTCTAATAGTACTACATAATGTAATAATTATGCAAATATCAGGCTAGTTCCATGAGTTTTGGTATTAATTGAAATGAACGGTATCAATTTCCTGAAAAACCGCATCAAAATAGTTATTTTCGAGCGTAATTGAGTGAATTACGTAGTTCTATGCATCGTTTTTGCTGATAAAACAGAATATTTCATTTCGTTATGGATATTTCAAGATGAACAAAACGGCATATTTGTCACACGGAAGTGACAAATATGCCGTTTTGTTAACATATTGTAAGAATTGAATATATCCTACGGATGTGTTGCCCTTTTGGGTGTTGCTACTCGTGTCCGGCTTGGCACTGGCGTCGATGTTGTGCTCGGTGTACGCTTCGACGAGCGAGTGCTGGTCGCTGTTTTGGATGCCAGAACGGTACGACTCGTGGTCAACGTTTTTGTGGGAATTGCAGCACTGGTTGCACTCGGGATTACGGTAGCAATAGCGGTAATGCTGGGTGTGGGATTTGGATCAACAACCCCATTCAGTAAAAACCATATGGTAGCTGGGATGGAGTTATCGGTGCCATCAAAGGTTTGCATGATAATCCGGTCGTGTTCCTGCGAGGTACCGTTTTGCCGATATATAATCCTTTTCCGCAAGATGTCTGCATAACTAAAGCGCGTGCCATTCGTCATGCGGGTGCCACCGTACAATAACCAACCATTTACCGGCTCTGATTGCAAGGTAAATACCATTTGATTGAGTGGTGTTTCGGCGTCTTGCGCTTGAACCACACGTTCATCAAGTGCGACGGTTGCACCTGCATCAATCCGGTAGGGATGATCGATGGTTAGTATAGGCAAAGAATTTATTGCTGCATTTTGATCAGCGGTACATCTCCCTGCGCTACTTGTGATACAGCTTATCTGACTAATATTCCCTGCCTTGTCACGAAAACGTGCATAGATTGCGTTTGCTGTGACACTCCGTGTCCCCACATCAATTGTTGTTTGGGTGCTATATGTTTTCCAGGTTGTTTGGCTGAAGTTGGTTGCTGAGGCAATTTGCATTGCGGTGATGCCAGAACCAAGAGCGCTCGTGGAGTTACGGCGATCACTAGCCACCACATTAACGAGGACTTTGCCGTTTGTATTGCTACGTATGCTCAGTACCGCTGAAGGAGCCGCTCGGTCAATCGAGATGTCGTCTTGGCTGATTTGGGTTATCGATCCATCGACATTCCGGAAGCGGACATAGATGCGATAAAATGTACTATCTGTTGCATCAAATGTCCAGGCTCGCCCCAAGGCAAATGGTTCCCATGACAAGTTGTCAAAGACACCATTATTACTTAATTGCATTTCGGCAATGGGCGGCGTAGTGTTCTTTGGGATGCTCATTGCTAAATTCACAGTAGTGATAGAAGTAAATTCATCACCATTGTTAATTTGGACGCTATACATATCAGGGAACGTGCTATTGACGATGATTCCTGTAAAAGTAGTGGCCACATTCCCCACTCGGTCACGGGCTTCAATGCGTACTTCCTTGTATCCATCGCCAGCACTGAGCACGATATCACTGCGGGTGGTGTAGTTTTGCCAAGCACTAAAGCTAATCCCATCTTCGCTCCAGCGCCAAAGTATGGCAGGATCGCCGCCGCCGGTCTGCATACTGATGCGGACTCGGTTCGAGGTGGTTACTTCGGCGCTCCGTGCGCTGCTGACGCCACGGTTCATCCATGCCTGGATTTGCGGCGGGGTTTCATCGATGGTCGTGTTGACCACATTCGACCATGGCCCCACCGTACTATCGTTGACATATGCCCGTACCCGGAATGCATAGTTTAGTTCGCCAATCGTGCGAATCGTGGTATCACGTGCGGTTAATTCACGGATGACCGTCATCCACTCACCACTCGGCATCGCACGCCGTTGTACTTCGTATTTGTAGGTTTGGTTAATCGGGGTCGCCAAGCTCCAGCGCAATGGCACATCATGCCCAGATACTGCATCTATGCTACTGAGTTGCACCGCCGGTACCACTTTTTGGATGATAACCGTAAATCCTTCGCTGGCGGTATTGCCACTACGATCCGTGGCTGTGCAGGTAATGGTATGCACCCCTACCGGCAACGTGATGCCACTGTTTTTGTCGCAACTTACTGTCACATCACCATCACGCAAGTCACTGGCTGTCACACTAAAGCTGACTGCCGTGCCACTATCGTAATAGGCATCCAAAATCATGTCGTAGGGCAACAAAAGTGATGGTGGGGTTTTGTCGTTGACGGTGATATAAGCCATCGCTCGGGTACTCGTGGTATAGAGCGGGTTAGCACCAATCGAGGCCTGCACGTCGACTTGCCCATTGCCCATTGAGGCCGTTGGTGGTGTAAAGCGCAATCCCTCGGCCCCTTGGGCGGCGGTAATATATTGCCCGACGGTTAGTGTGGTGACTCCGTCGTGTAAGTACAACGTCCCGCCGATAATTGCGGCAATTCGGTAATGACTGACCTCGGCGCCGTCATTGCTGTTGGGCAATACCACCAACCCAATGTTTGATTGCGTGCCTTCATCGACGCTGGTAGTGCTGATCCGGGGGGTGTCAGCCACTGGCGTGATAACGATGGGCGCAATTGCCACATCACCACCAATCCCTTCGACGGTTGGCGATGTGGCCGATTGGGCTTGGAAGAGATAACTGCCAAATATATTGGGATTGGGGCGGAACCGCAGCCCGGCACTCGCCGCACTCGCCGTAATGAAGCCCCCATTGAGGACTGGAGTTACTCCGTCGGTCAGATAAATCCGCCCTGGCGCATTGGTGGTAACCCGGAAGTAGCGGATTTCATCACCATCGACTGCATTGCGGGTAATCACGATGTCGGCGCGACTCAGTTCATCTTCTTTGGTAGTGGTGCCGGTAATCACCGGTGCACCATCTGGGACCGGTTTAATCGTAATTGTCACCGTACCCACGGCACTGGCACCGTCACCATTGGCCGAGGTGGCAGCCCGCACACTCACACTTCCGGTGGTGACACTATTGCTGGTTGGCGTAAAGCGCAGGCCTTGCCCAGCTGTTAATAAATCTATGACACTGCCGGCGACGATCGGCGTGGTGCCGTTGGGCATGTAGAGTTGGCCACCACTATAACCACTAATGATGACATGCGTGACTTCGTTGCCATCGACGGGATTACGGGTTATCACCAAGCCGTCATAAGATTGGGTGTCTTCGGTTGTTTCGGCGTTGCTCATCAGCGGAGGATCGGCCATTGCAGTGATATTAACCGTGGCCGTCACCACCGTCGGGCTGACGCCGGTGATATTGGCTTTGGTCGACGCTTGCACCGCTACCGCGCCGGCACCGATGCCATTAAGGTTGGCATCGGGTAGGAATCGCAAGCCCCGCTCTGTATCACTCACCGGCAAATAGCTGCCCGCAGCGACGGCGGTGATGCCATCGGCTTTGAACAAACGGCCACCAACGACCCGCGTAATCCGCATATAGGCCGTTTCAATGCCATCTTCAGGATGACGTTTGATTTTCAACAATTCACTCAATGTATCTTCGGCTGTGGTAATGCTACTCACCACTGGTTCGCCCGACAGGGCGATATTGATGGGTACATACGAGCCACTTTGGCTGCCGTTGCCGAGTTGTCCCCAAGGATTCTGTCCCCAGCAGCGAATGCGCCCACTGGAGAGTACCGCACAGCCATGTTGACTCGAGTCGACACCGGCGCTGGCGATACGTGTTGCCCCAAACAGCTCGGGCATTTCGGTAAGAATGTTCCATGGATTAATCACACTATTGACGCCCAATACTCCGTTGAGATTGTCGCCGACACCATAGACTTTGCCTGACACACCCTTGAAATAGTGGCGATTGGCCGTAGAACCATAGACGTCCATCATTGGTTCTGGTACAGGATAATTTGTGGCGGGCACTCCAAACGTGCCACCCCAACAGCTCACTGTCTGATCGGTCAAAATCGCACACCCCCCTTGGGCGCTGACGGCAAATTTGGCAACGTAATTGCCCAGCCCAAGCACCGAAAATCCGTTGTGGCTGTATGCCGAACTAAAGCCGATTCCCAGTCCGCCATCGCTGTTGGCGCCAATGCAGGTCAGTCGACCGTCAAAGCGAATCCAGCAGATGCGCCGACTGTAGGCGTTGTAATTGATGTTTCGGATGGCAAATTCACCCACATCGGAGCTCGCTACGATGCGTGGCGAGTAAGTAGAACCAGTGCCGGAGGCTGGTACGGGCAACCAAAAATCATTGCCTTGGGCATCGAATCCCCAGCACATCAGATAGCCAGAACTGTTTTTGGCACATATACCAAGGTTGGTGACGGCAATACTGACAATATCACGCATACCGGCAACTGTCGTCGGTACCCAGCGTGATTCAGGGCTGAGGTTGTTGCCATGATACCCATAACCCCAACAGGCCATGCTGGCATCACGTTTAATGACACAGGTTTGCCCTCCAGCAGCCGCAATTGAAGTGACGTTGCTCAGTCCCCATACTTCAATGGGATACAGACTATACCTTGTCATTGGATCATTACTCCCCA
>CALQBW020000183.1 GCA_943328915.2 Singulisphaera sp. GP187
ATGCACGCAGCATTGTCTGGGAAGCGGCATCGATACGACCATCGGCACTGATTTTGCTGCCAAGGGATGCAAGATAATCATTTTGTTTAATCGCTAAGCCAACCCCAATACTGATGAGGAATATGGCTTGGGCTAAAAAAACTGCGCCGAGTAATTTAAGGACGCCATTTGGTCCACGTGCACGCATTGTTTCGGGGATATATTTGGGTAACGTACGGGTAGTGCCGAGGTCGATCCATGTCCCAAATGCAGAAGCCGCACCGCTGACCAACGCGAGTAATCCATAGGCAGCAATGGGGAGGACGGTTAATTTGAGGGCGGTGGCGGCGATTTCAGACACCATCCGGAGGGGTACAAAGATAGTATTCCATACCACTGCGCTCGAGACTTGATGCGCCAACGATTGCGGTCCTTTGGGTGCATCTGACATTTATTTGGCTTTCGTCAAGGCTAATTCGAACATGCCGGTGTACCAGGCGCGTTGAATTTTGTAGGCAAATTGTTCTATGCCTATGGCGCGTAATCCTGCGCGAATGCGCTGACGACTTGCTTTTTTGCTGACAAATCGTCCTTCACGCAATGCTGTTTCGTTCATGTCAACAGTGGTAAATCCTGCGGATCGCGCTATTTTTATAAATTGGGAGTAATCATAATAATGCATTGTGCTGAGGCGTTGCATATCGCGGAATTGACTCGTGGCCTTGCTACGGCCTCGGTGATTGATATACCATTCCGCCAAATGTCTCGGCCACCAATTAAGGCTAGGGATGTGGTAATGGGGGTCTATCCAGGCACGACGATTGATTGCAGTTAAGAGCAATTGTCCACCTGGTGCCAGCGTCCGTGAAATTTCGTTGAGGACTGCCGTCGGGTTTTGTACATGCTCAAGTACATCCCAGCAGACGACTAAATCAAATTGCGCATCACGAAACGGCAGGTTTTCGCCTGCGGCTGTGACGATTGGGAGATTGATGTTATACCGTTCGGCGCGTAGGTTGATAATACGACAGTATTGCGGGTTGTATTCAGATACAGTCACTTTGGCGCCGCATAACGCCGCTGCTACTGCAAAACCACCCATCCCTGCACCAAGATCGAGCAGGCGTGCACCAGCAAGTGGCCGGGCATGGCGTTCGATTTGGGCGATGCGTTCCGCTTGGTATTGTTCTTGATAGAGGCGGCGTTCACGCCATGTGACATAATCTTGGCGCCAGGTCATGTGTTTCAGCCAAGGATCTATTGCGCTTGCCTAGTCGTCTATGGGGCTATTTGCAAGCTGAATTGTTTGGGTCATGGCAGCACCAACGGTGCACGATATATGCGGACGACCCACAAATAGAGTGCGCTTATAAGCGTGTAAAGGGTAATAATCGTGACCATTAATTGACCACTCCAGCCACGTCGCCAGAGTCGATCCGCGATAACTCCCCAACAAATCATGATAATTGGTAATATATAAAAAATCTGCTTGTCGACCATCGAAATCCGATACCCTACCATCATAAATGCCATAGCAACCACAAACCACGCCGACATATACGCCCATAGTGTTTGTCGTTTGTAGAGCAAAATGAACCCAGGAATAGTGAGTATGATTGGGATAAACAGCCCATGATAAAGATAGGGATTCCACACAAAATCATAGCGTAATGCCGGAATGAAATTATAGAGGTAGACACTCAGTGGTGGTCGTTCGACACCGACAGTGGCAGGGCTATTGACACTTATTTGCAAGAAATATGGAATTGTGCGGGCAATAATCTGTGGTATGTATTGTCCATAATAAATCAATGTCGCGATTGCGAGCCCACTATAGGTTGCCAATAACACCGGACGGATGGTGCTTTTGAGTGGATGACTTGGGATAATCCACAAAAACCCTGCAAGCAGTGTAATAAACAATACATGGAACACCGCCGTAACGGTATAAATCAACATCGTGATCGTATTGATGAGTAACAATAGCGCAAACAACCTGCGATTATTGATGCTTCGCCCAATGACCATCATCGCCACAGTACTAACCAGCGTCCACCACAATCCCACGGTGGTGGGCGCATTGCCCCACGCATGCAACAAGAACGTGGCAGGCGTCACGGCATAAAGTAACCCCGCCAAAAGTGCTACGCGATTAGATAAGCCACTATGCCGCGCAATCAAGGCAATCAAGATAATCCGACTTGCATCACAAAATGTATTTAGGATTGTAGCGGTTTTTTCGAGTTCCCATGGAAAAATCGCAAAGGCCATCGCGGATAAATGATAAAACGGCGAATAAGGAATCATCGGACGGTTGGCGCCCCATTCTGTAATGGGCATGACGGATTCCGAAAATCCACCTGGCTGATAGAATTTGGCAATATCCCCGGTGGCGAGCATTTCACGCACTTTGTCCATGTGCCAGCTAATGTCAATTGGGCGCATGATAGGGAACAAGATTCCACCACCTTTGACCCACATGGTCAAAATCATCAATCCAATCAACAGATTACGGACCTGTGGACTTAATGGATAATCGCCTGCACACCACGCCAAGACGCGGTTGGTCAAGGGGATGATAATCAGTGACAATCCCATTAGGATAGCCAATTGCGGGTACCACATTGCCAAATAGGTGTGGTCTAAGCACATGCCAACACCCAATCCTGTTGCGACGGCAATGCCTACTCCGATCCCCGAAAAATCAAGAAGAATCGCCGTAAGTGCCGCTATAACTGCGAGGAGGATCAGACTCGCCAATCGTAGTGATGGAGCAAGATTCCACCAATCACTGGCGAGTGGTTTAACCGCAACATCCGCAACCGCGACTCCTAGCACTCGTGAGTCTTGATTGTTCCCTCCCCATGTACCACTCTTGATCGAAAGTGTCAGATCACCGTTTTGGATGGCACGTGGTGGTACCAAGAGATGGTATTGGCGAAATCCCGAAGGTTCGGGTGGTAAAGTGACTAGCGGTACTTTGCCAACTGCCAAGATGGCATGAAATGGTTTTTTGTCAGGATGTTGCAGCAAAATGCGTCCATTAAGTTCCCACCAGCCTCCGCCACTTCCATAAACGTTGACCGTTGATTCCGCTTTGCTCCAACGATAAACAATCGCATTGCTCACTTGTATGCCTGTTATTGTTAATGTCGGTGGCGTCGCTTTGTCATCAGGCAAAGTCATGATGCGAATCGTGGCACCAGCCAAAGCGACAGTAGGTGGGACAATCACGCCGAATTCGGTAGTACGTCCAGTATCTTGGACATCGAGCACGCGTACAACACCCACAAACACTGCAATTAAGCGGTGCTTGTAGGCTGCGGGGAGCGTATCGGTGCGAAACGAAATGATTTGCGTGCGTGAGTCAATTGCTTCTGGCACATGCGCTTTTGCTTCACTGGTATTTATTTGTAAAACAGTTAAATCTACGCTCGGTGCAATTGTTGTATATTCACGGGTATGAAAATCACCCAGCCAAAACACAGACCGTGGTTGATAAAAATCAACTAACTGTGTATGGCGTACCGTACTGAGCATAAAAAAAATGCCGAGACTGTATAAAAAAACAATTCCGAGTTGGCGCAAATGTGCGACTTTTAACAACTTCATGCGTACGCCCTTTGAATTCCAATACCCAACTATTATACACATCACTTTTAATCGTGAAGATATACCATGATGGTATGCCAAAGCTCACTATACCAAAATAGGGCATACCATACCACTGTTGTAATCAGTAATATTTTGCCAGCACGTCCAAAACGCCAAAACTTACTAAATCCAAATGCGGCAGCAATCGCTACAAATGGTGCTACTGCAATCCCCCATCGAACTGTCTGGGTGGCAAACAATAAAATAAATATTGAACATACTGCTGCCCCAAACCCTGACAAAATCCATGTTCGAAATGGTGATTTTGACATAAAAATCAAACCGATTCCTGTCATAATGATAATGATGCCAGGGAACATGCGTAGATTGCTTTTAAAACGAGCCAATATCGGGATTATTGGAGGGCATCCTGCATACCCAGGTGCCTGCCCAATCAAATACGCAAAGTTACTATAGTACATACCAATTACAAGCACTGCAATACTAACTCCCCCGATGACGAACCAACGAGGGATTATTCGTGTTCGCAGGAATTTTGTTACCGCAAAAATCCCTAACATCAGTGCCAGAGAAATACTTACCCCAGTGTGGCTTAAGAGTGCCATCGCCGTCCATAAAATATGTCTATGGCGCCTTGCATTTTGATCAATCCAACCACCCATTGCGATTAAAGCAATACTTTGCCCCCAGGCATTGGTGAATTCTCCAACATGGATAGATTGAATCAGCGGCGCGTTGATAAATCCCAATACCAAAAACAAAGTAGCCATCTTTATTGGCAACTGATGTTGGCGAAACACTGTGTAGCAATACCAGAGAGCGATTGCTTGAAAGATCACCGCACCGCCGATGAGGAGGAGCCGATGGAAGCTGGCATCGTGACTGATGATGCCAAGAGGAGCCATTAAAATATAGGTCAAAGGCGGGTACGGGCTGATAAATGCACTGGCTTCACAGGGAAGTTGCGCCGTAAACAATATTTGCCCGCTTATGACTTGATTGAGCATTCGCATATGCATTGCAATGTCAGATGAATGGGTATAAGGGCTCCACAACGCCATTAATTGGGCCGAGACCATTCCAACCACTATCCTGACGGGTGTTTGGACGTTGCTGTGCCAGCGTTCGGCTATCCAACACATTCCTGATCCAACACATAAACCGCAAACGCTTAATCCAATTATTAATTCGCTATGCAATGCAATCCAGGCAGGGAAGGATAACCACAGAATCATAGTTAACAAGGGAATAACGATACGAAGTCTGCGAAACACAAATACCCAATGCAAAAACAAATTAACGATGAGAAATGCGAGAAGGAGTGTCGGCCGCGATATGCCAACTAAAGGTTGGAGCGCAATCCCTTTGACGGCGATTCCCAACGCTCTGGCATCGCCGTTAGGGTG
>CALQBW020000184.1 GCA_943328915.2 Singulisphaera sp. GP187
ACTTGGGCGTAACTGCTGATATTACCGAGTTGGGTGAAATATTTGATTTTGGTCGTGATTATTTGGGTTTGCTCAAAGGCGCGGTGATTGCCGCTGGAATTATCCCCCCGGGTCTCGAAAACTCGCAACGTTCGTTGGCGGATGTTTTGGCACGATTGGTTGGACCAGGCCATGGGATTGAGTTGGTGTCGTCAGTTAATGACATTCCCAAAGGATCGCGTTTGGCGGTATCAACGAATCTCTTGGCTGCATTGATTTGTGTATGCATGCGTGCCACTGGCCAAATTAGCAATATAACTGGCGCACTGCAAGAATCCGAACGACGTCTCGTGGCCGCACGAGCAATTTTGGGGGAATGGTTGGCTGGCTCTGGTGGCGGTTGGCAAGATTCTGGTGGGGTATGGCCGGGCATAAAATTAATTTCCGGTGTGGAAGCTCACCCCGGAGATCCCGAATACGCCATTAGTCGAGGCTGTTTGCTGCCACACCACCGCGTACTTGGTAATGACGAAATATCCCCCGAAGCCCGCCAAAAACTCCAGGATAGTCTCGTCTTGGTTCATGGCGGTATGGCCCAAAATGTCGGTCCGATTTTGGAAATGGTGACCGAAAAATATCTGCTCCGCGCAGGGGCTGAATGGCAAGCTCGCCAAGATGCCATCGCATTGATGGCCGAAATGATTGCTGCGCTCAAGGCTGGTGATATGCGCGCGCTAGGCCAAATCACCATGCGTAATTTTATGGGTCCATTGCAAACCATCATTCCATGGGCTACCAATCGGTATACGGAAGGGTTGATTCGTGCGGTCAAACAACAATTTGGCGAGCAATTTTGGGGTTTCTGGATGCTCGGCGGCATGTCTGGTGGTGGCATGGGATTCATCGTTGACCCCGTTATCAAAGTTGAAGCGCAAGTAGCGTTGCAGGCAATCATGGACCGCGAACGTTTGGCGCTCCAAGATGCATTGCCATTTGCAATGACTCCAGTCGTCTATGATTTTGCTATTAACGAACGTGGCACATGGGCTGAATTACTTCCTGCAGACAATCGGTTGATGCCGGTTGGGTATTATGCGTTGCATATGCCACGGTTGCTTCGAGCCGACGCACGTGACCTCAACTTGACGCGACGCCGTGAGCTCGACTACTTTGGTGCCGCCTGTTTGACACGGCCTGATTTGGCACGCGTCGTGCCACTGTTGTTTAATCAAATGTTGCCCCATGTCAGTAGCCCCGCCAATCAAACTCCCCGGCTCCATGATTCTTTAAAGCAAAATGGCTTTGATCGTGACTTCCATGAACAAATTAGGACCGATATGCGTGCTGGTCGAATTGGGTTGATGCAAAATCGCCTGCCTGCAAGTAGCACCATACGTGATGTTGACCATAGTGATGTATATGATGCAATCCAAATTCCTGATGCGCATATTGTTCGACTTGGCGAAGCAGCGTTGGCCCGTGGGGAAGTGGCAGTGGTCTCTTTGGCTGGTGGTGCAGGCAGTCGCTGGACGCAAGGTGCTGGAGTGGTGAAAGCACTCCACCCTTTTGCCAAATTTGCAGGTCGTCATCGCACGTTTATTGAGCTGCATATTGCCAAAAGCCGTCAAATTGCCCAAAAATATGGCGTTGCTCCTGCGCATGTGTTTACTACAAGCTATATGACTGACGCGCCCCTACGCCAAGCCCAAATGACTCAGCAGTCACGCGGTCGACCATGGGGCTATGCTGGTGCAGTACACTTGTCTCAAGGGAAGTCTGTGGGGTTGCGTTTTGTGCCTATGACCCGAGATTTACGCTTTGCATGGGAAGAAACCCCACATCAACTTCTCGATGAACAAGCGCAAAAAATGCGCCAAAGTATTCATTCGACGCTGATAGGTTGGGCTCGCACCCAAGGCGAAGGCGCTGATTATATCGATAATCTGCCAAACCAGTGCATGCATCCTATGGGGCATTGGTTTGAAGTGCCAAACATGTTACGCAATGGTACGCTTGCCCAATTGCTCATCAAAAATCCTAATTTACGTTATCTGTTTGTACACAATATCGATACTCTTGGAGCATCACTTGATCCTGCGTTGCTGGGTCACCATATCGCTACCCAAAAAATGTTTTCGTTTGAAGTCACCGCTCGGCGTATTGATGATCGCGGCGGCGGTCTCGCACGCGTCGATGATCAGGTGCGATTGGTTGAAGGGTTGGCCATGCCACGCATTACTGATGAGTTTGGGTTGCGTTTTTATAATACGCTGACCAACTGGGTCCACATCGATGGACTGTTGACATTGTTTGGTTTGACACGTGATGATATTTTGCAAAATTCGGACCGTGTAAATCAAGCCGTTCGTGCTATGGCCAATCGCATGCCGACATATGTCACGATCAAGGATGTCAAAAAACGCTGGGGGAATGGCCAAGAAGATATTTTCCCTGTTGCTCAGTTTGAAAAATTGTGGGGCGACATGACGGCGTTGCCCGATGTTACCGTTGATTTTTTGCAAGTGACTCGTCAACGCGGGCAACAGCTCAAAGATCAGGCTCAGCTCGATGGCTGGCTTCGTGATGGCAGTGCTGCATACATCAGTGCGTTATGTGACTGGAATACATAATGAATGATACGGTGTTTTATTTTTGGAATGAATTATCTGCTGCTGCCCAACGAGCGGCACTCGCAACACTTGGTGATTTGCCTGCATGGATGCAGTACGCGCGCACGCGCACAAGTACGATCGTTGTTGCGCTTCAGCATGAGCTACCTGTTGCTGCTCTCGTGACGCTCCATGATCGGTTGGCGATTGGGGCTGCAGTTGTTGATGTGGCTGTAGTTCGACATGTCTCGCAAATTCCCGGGATTCCCAATGATGTCATTGTGCAAATGTTGATGCATCAGTCAATGATGTTTATTGAAGAAGGCTTGGGTCTGGTGTTGGTGAATGGTGACGCCGCTGAATGGTCGCGCTACGGATTTGCGCCTGTTTCACACCGTGTTCGTGTCGCTTGGGGCGATTCGCATGCGCGACTTGCAGTAATGCCGGGCGGTACGTTAGCGATTCCGACAGATAACGAACGTCGCATAATTCAAAGCATGGCGTTGACCGACCGAAAAGTAGCAATTCGTTTTGTTGATTGGGCTGCATGGCCACAACGACCTTGGGTATTGGTGTATGGAAATGATGGTCAATTGACTGCAGCCGCTGATTTCGTCACCAAAAACGCAGAAACCACAGTGGTGTATGCTGTTGCAAGTGATGATGGTGCTGCGAGCGATTTAGTTTTGCAATTGCTTCATAGTGGTCTGGTGACACGACCAATTACGTTCCAGCTTCCATTTTCGCATGCACTTACCCAAATGGCTTTGTACCACCAGGGTGTGGTGCAAGTTGTGAGTGCTGGTAAGCAGGCGCTTTTGTTAGGCGTATTGGATTTGCCTATGATGCTTATCGCATTAATCCCAGCATTTGAGCAACGGTTGCTTGCGTCACCATATGCCAATTGGAATGGTGGCGTAAGGATCGAAATTAGTGATGAACGTGCCATGATTATGGTCCAAAATGGTAAGGTTTCGGTTATTGATGGTACCCGTGAGGCTGACGTGCGAATCAAGCAAGTTGAATTGATTGCGCTTGCACAAATGACCTTTGGGTATCGCTCAATTAGTGGTTTACGTCGGGCTGGGTTGTTGATGTGTGATGACACTGAATTACCCTTGTGTGAAATTTTGTTTCCGTCTCTATACCCGAATCTTACCCTCGATTAACGAACTGAGCGCTGCATGTCGAGTGTGACCGTCCATGATGCAATACGATTAGCGTTGCCTGTTTCAACCCACATTGTTGCCGGGCATGCTGGGTTACACCGTCTTGTGTCATGGCCAGTAGTGGCACGTGGGTTAGCGCCTTTGTTTACTGACCTTCATGGCAACGAATTTGCATTGATAGCTCTCCCTTCATTGAAGGAAATCGACCCTCCTATACATCTCCCAACCCTTATCGAACGCCTCAGTGGTGTGCCAATCAGCGCTCTTGCGATCGTTGGGCAAATCGATAGTGAATCAATTGACATAGCAGAACAATTAAATCTTCCGTTGCTTCAGCTTGCGAGTGATGTCGATATTCGTGTTGTTGACCGTGAATTACAACGTTTAATTAGCGATTATGATGCTCAAGTTGATCGTCGGGCTGCTCAAATCGCCCTCGAACTTGGTGAGCAATCGTTAGCTGGTGGCGGCTTTCCCGCAATGCTGTCATTACTTGCAGACCGCACTGGTCGGTCGGTGGCTATTTTTTCCGTTAAAGCGGAAATACTCGCGTTTCATGGTTCACCTCAAATCAAATCTGTTTTGCTCAATATGACGCTTGTCCCAGGAACCCAGCGTGTGAGCGGGATAGAAATGTGGTGTTTGCCACTATCTGCCGCTAGTCAAGGGATTGGGTTTATTGTACTTGCAGGTCTCACGCTCACAGATGCCGACAAATCTACGGTCAAGCGGGCTGCCATGGCGCTAGCAATGGAATTAACCAAAACCCAAGCGTTATCTGCGGTCGAAGAGCGCTATCGCGGTAATTTCCTCGAACAATTATTGGCAGGAAACTTGTCTGATCCGGTCTTGTTGCAACAACGTGCCCGAGAAATAGGCGTTGATATGCGTAAACCGCATGTTGCCATATTGTTTTGTCTTCCGCCGGCACAGCAAAATCACCTGCAATCACAATTTGCCAATGCATTGCCCCAACTCGGGTCAACGATTCCATGGTTGCCGCATACGCATGGTGTCGTTTGTTTTGTACCGTCAGAGGTTACAAATAGCGACGAAAAACAAATCATCCACCCCGTATTACGAGACGTGTTTATTTATTTTCCTATGG
>CALQBW020000185.1 GCA_943328915.2 Singulisphaera sp. GP187
ACCCCACCACACGTGTGGTTAACCGTAGGCAAGTACGGCGGCAAGCTTCGCAAAACCTACGCCAACACGTGGGGTATTGCCGGGTTCCAACAAGAGTCAATGTATGGACATTCGATCCTGCGTTACTTGAAGGACGGCTTAGCAATCGGACCCGGATTGGCCGAGAGCTGGGAAGCAACTCCGGATGCTTCAAAGTGGACCTTCAAGTTCCGCGAGGGGTTGAAGTGGTCAGATGGTCAGCCATGGACCGTGGGCGATATTATGTACTGGTGGGAGAGCATGGTCGGTGGTAACGGCAAAGAAGCCACCTTCCCCGCAGGTCTCAAGCCAGTCGAAGGTCCCCCCGACGAAGCCCGTTCAGGTAAGGGCACCTTGGTCAAAATCAACAAAGTTGATGATTACACCATGGAATTGGTATTTGATGCCCCAGCTCCGTTGACTGCTGACCGCATCGCAATGTGGGTCAATGCCGGTATCGGACCCCGCTGGATGGCTCCTGCCCATTATATGGAGCAATTCAATCCTGTATTGCACGCAGACAAGAACAAAGACTGGGAAATGCACTCAAAGAAGATTGATTTTATCAATCCTGATTTGCCACGCATGTCCGGTTGGTACTTGACCAAATACGAAGACGGTATCCGCACCGTATGGCAACGGAATCCGTACTACTGGTGTGTTGACTCACAAGGTCAGCAATTGCCGTACATCGACACCGTCGAACTCGCCTACGTGAAGGACAAGGAATCAGAGAAGTTGGCTTACCTCAACGGTCAAGTCGATCACGCTCACTTCCACAGTCAAACCCTTGGTGACATCAAGGATTTCAAAGATGGTGCTGCCAAGAGCAACTTGAACGTATTGTTCTGGGACTCGGGTTCGGGTACCGGTTCAATGTACTTCTTCAACTTCGACTACAAGGATGCCAAGCTCCGCGCTGCATTCCGCGATCCGAAGTTCCGTCAAGCCTTGTCACATGCCTATGATCGTGCTGACGTCCAAAAGGCCGTCTACTTCGGTCTTGGTGAGTTGTCGAACGGTACCATGAGCCCCAAGGCAATTGAGTACAACTTCAACGACGAAGCCAAAGCACGCTACGCTGAATGGCGCGACAGCTTCAAAAAATATGATGTTGCAGCTGCCGAAAAGATCCTCGACGATGCCGGTTACAAAAAAGGCAAAGACGGCAAACGCACCTTGGCTGACGGTAGCCCGATGCAGATTCTCGTGACCTACCCGGCCGACGAGAGCGCCAACGGCGAGAGTTTGCAGAAAAACGAGCGCTTGGTCAAGAACTGGCAAGCAATCGGAATCGACTGTGTACTCACCCCGATTCCTAACAAGGAATACGACGACAAGTGGCGTGCCGGCGATATCATGATGAAGACGGCTTGGGAAGTCGGCGACGGCCCCAACCACCTCGTCTACCCACAATGGGTTGTGCCGATCGAAGGCGACCGCTGGGCTCCGGTCCACGGTAAGGGCTACGATGTACGTGGTACCGCCACCGAGAAGGAAGAAGGCGATGTCGATCCATGGGCACGTAAGCCAGCCCGCTTGCAACCCACCGATAAAGACTTCGATCCGGTAATTGGCAAAATTTATGACATCTATGACAAGACCAAGGTCGAGCCAGATGTCATGAAGCGCCACCAAATGGTGTGGGACATTATGAAGATCCACGTGGAGAGCGGTCCGTTCTTCTCGGGTACGATCACCAATCAACCCCGCATTATCTTGGCTCACACCGAGCTCAAGAACGTCCCAACTCGTGATGATTTGGCCAAGGAAGGTTTGGGCGGTTTTGTGAACCCCTGGATCATTCCGGCACCGGCCACCTACGATCCCGAGACCTGGTTCTGGGACGACGGCAGCAAGCACGCCTAATTGTCCATGTGGCTCTGCCACACCAGAGTACGGGTGGCGACACCCGTACTCTTCCCCTACCTCAACCCCCACCCTTACACTTTCAAATGGGCATTGTCCTGTAACCCAAAGCGGGAGCGACGCATGCTGAACTATATCGCGCGGCGGCTCATCAACATGATTGTGCTGCTCGTTGCTGTTTCATTTATTGGATTTTTTATTATTCAGTTGCCACCCGGGACAATACTTGATGTGCAGTTACAAAAACTGCGCCAAATGGGTGGTGATGTGCCCCGTGACCAAATCAAAGCACTTGAGTTGCGTTATGGTATCAATGACCCGTTTTTAGTGAAGTATTTGAAATGGGTCCAGCGCTCTGCAGCCGGCGACTTTGGCACTTCGTATTTAACAGACCAATCAGTGGGTGAACGAATTTGGGGGCGTCTCAGTGTTTCACTTGGATTGTCATTATTTGCGTTGATATTTACGTGGCTTGTATCAATTCCAATTGGCGTATATTCGGCAACACACCGCTATACAACACCTGATTACATTGTGACATTTATTCAATTCATTGGGTTGGCTATTCCAGGGTTTTTGTTGGCGCTGATTATTCTAATTTTTGCCACCCGCTATTTTAATCAACAAGTTGGTGGAATCAACTCGAGCGAATTCATGGATCAGCCGATGAGTTTGGCTAAATTCATGGACATGGTGCGTCACTTGTGGATTGCAGTGCTGGTGTTAGCAGTTGGTGCGACTGCCGGCCTAACCCGTGTTATGCGTGCTAATTTGCTCGATGTTTTGAACATGCAGTATATTCAGACTGCACGTGCCAAAGGTCTTGACGAAGCTGTTGTGATCTGGAAACATGCAGTTCGAAATGCGATACACCCGCTGGTAATGTCTTTGGGTACTTTACTGCCAGCGCTGGTAGTCGGAGAAACGTTGGTTGCGCAGGTGTTGAGTTTGCCGACCATAGGTCCGATGTATCTCGATGCCTTGCGCGCTGAAGATATGTACCTTGCGGGGACTATTTTGGTGATGTTGTCAGCATTGTTGTTGATCGGCAATTTGCTGGCAGACCTGTTGTTGGCGTGGGTAGATCCACGCATTCGCTTGGAGTAGAGAGAAAGGGTACCGTATGACTGTCGATGCTCCTCAACTCCCCTCAACAGCAACACAGGTTGAAGATGTCGGTCAAATCCCTCAGTGGAAACTGATGGTGCGCCGCTTCCGCAAAAGTAAGCTGTCGGTAGGTGGAATGTATGTCTTGATAGTGATGTATACCATCATGTTGTTTTCGGATTTTTTGGCGCCCTACGAACACAATCGTTTAGACTCAAACTATGCCTGGGGTCCGCCGTCACTAATCAAAACCGTGAATGGCCAGCTCTCGACTTTTGCACTGAAACAAACCTTGGACACCGAGCGTTTGCAATGGTTGTATGTAGTTGACGAAGGTCATCCGCTGCCGATTCATTTTTTTGTGCAGGGGTATGATTACCGCTTTTTGGGTATCTTTCCAAGTAAACTTCATTTATTTGGGGTCGAAGACGGTTTTCAAATCAATGTGCTCGGCGCAGACAAAGATGGTAAAGATGTGTTGTCGCGCTTGCTCAAAGGTAGTCAAATTTCATTGACATTAGGATTTGTGGGTGTAGTGATTTCTGTTATTATTGGCTCGATTGTTGGCACCGCATCAGGCTATTTTGGTGGAGCTATCGATAATATGATTCAACGGGTGATTGAATTACTCCGTTCATTCCCCGATATCCCATTATTTTTGAGTCTAGCTGCAGCTCTGCCACAAAATGAGCCTGTTGAGATGCGCTTCTTTTTGATAACCATGATTATTGCGGTGATCGGTTGGACGGGGCTGGCTCGTGAAGTGCGTGGTAAGGTCATGTCGTATCGCGGTGCTGATTATACTGCGGCTTCGGTTGCCGCTGGTGGTTCGCACTGGCATATTATTACCCGCCACCTAATCCCCAATTCACTCAGTCATATTATTGTGGTTGGTACATTGGCAATCCCCGCCGCGATTGGTTCCGAAACAGCCTTGAGCTTCCTTGGTTTAGGAATTTTGCCGCCGGCAGTATCGTGGGGTGTGATGGTACGTGATGCGCAGACAATTGAAGCTATCACCACGTATCCATGGATGTTGTTACCCGTCTTGGTGCTGATTATTACGGTACTTAGCTTCTATCTAATGGGTGACGGTATCCGCGATGCCGTTGATCCTTACGCCTAGGAGGTCGCACATGACGAGTCAACCGATGACAGCAATAGCCACGACAACTGATGATGTGGTTCGAGTTGAGGATTTAAAAGTAAATTTCTATACGCAGCTAGGCGTTGTTCGGGCCCTCAACGGCGTGAGTTTTAATATTCCGCGTGGGAAGGTATTGGGAATTGTCGGGGAATCGGGCTGTGGCAAAAGCATCACCGGTATGTCGATTATGCAATTGGTAGCGAGCGTCGGCAAAACCGAAGGTGGCAAAATCCTCTTCAATGAATCTGCCGGTGGCAACCCCATAAACATTCTCGATTATGAGCGCAATAGCCCTGAAATGCGCAAGATTCGTGGCAACAATATTTCGATGATCTTCCAAGAGCCGATGTCATCGCTAAATCCGTGTTACACGATTAGTGATCAAATCGAAGAAGCAATTCGCTTGCATCAGACCGAAGACAAAGTTGAATCACGCAAGCGCGCCATCGAAGTATTGACCAAGGTAGGCATGCCCAACCCCGATCGCATTGCGGACTCATTCCCGCATGAATTATCGGGTGGGATGCGCCAGCGGGCCATGATTGCCATGGCGTTGTCGTGTACTCCCACGTTGCTGATTGCTGATGAGCCGACCACTGCACTTGATGTCACCACCGAAGCCAATATTTTGGATTTGATGCGCGAACTCCAGAGCGAAATCGGTACG
>CALQBW020000186.1 GCA_943328915.2 Singulisphaera sp. GP187
GCTCCTAGATCACGTGGTGTGTATCACACTGGTTTGTCTGATGGGAGTATGACAGGGTGTGATGAAATCGGCGTTAAATATATTTCAAATATATTTGAAATATATTTTTCTGTCAAAATAACGTATATACTCCCTGCGTCGTGCGGCGCCCTGCAGGGAGATTTTCGGTATCTCGCACAGAGGCCGCAGAGGACGCAGAGCTTCTTTTTATGAGGTGGTGGTCGATTAAAGTCTATCAATGCGATATCTTTTTGAGCTCGCACAGAGGGCGTAGCGAACACAGAGGCATTTTTTATGATGTGGTGGTCGATTGAAGTCTATCAATGCGATATCTTTTGAGCTCGCACAGAGGGAGGGGGGGTATTTTCAATTTTTAATTTTCAATTTTTAATTTTCATTTTTCACTTCTCAATTTTCACTTCCTCCTTCCTCATCAACCTGAGATGCATAAAAACGCGCTTCAATGGTAGGATAGAGAGAGTGGGTGTTTCTGCGGATGTGCAGATGGCGGTTCAAAAAAATGTGCAATGTGCTACTTCACTGTGCGTTGACGTAATTTGCACATGAAAACGCAACAGGAGTGATGCGATGAGCAATGGAGATGCATGGCAAGACATGGCCCAAATTGCAAATTGTTTGGCTGATGCGAAGCGCACTAAATTGTTGTCGGCATTGAGCACGGGGCACTTGACGGCCAATCAAATTGCCGCTGTCATGCAGTTACAGCCCAGTGCAGTATCGTATCAATTGCGGTTATTGACCGAGGCGGGGATTGTAATGCGTCGGCGCGGTGATAGTGACAGTCGCGAGATTTATTACCGCTTGAATCATCGCGCTATCGAGCGATTTACGGCGGGGATTGCGGCCCATATTATTTGCCCGACCAGTGAGTCTTTGCCGGATGCGGTATTGTTTGTCTGTCGGGGCAACAGCGCCCGCTCGCAGATGGCCGAAGCCTGGACGCGGCATTTGAGTGATAATATTATTTTTGTGATGAGTGCCGGGCTCGAGCCAAGCGAAGTGCACCCCCTGACCCACGCCGTGATGAGCGAAGTACAGATAGACATTCACAAGCATCGTGCCAAACGCGTGACTGATATTCCGGAAATCCCCGATTTGGTGATTTCGGTGTGTGATGTGACTCGCGTAGAGGTCAGCCGGCACTTTGGGGGGATCCATCACTGCCATTGGAGCATTCCCGATCCAGTGCCAAGTGGCGATATTGCTGATTTCCGCATGGCCCGTGATGTCATCAACGCATACGTGCAACGGATGATTACGCGCTGGAATAGCGCCAATGATGCGTTGGCGGGCTAAATACACCCAGTTAGTTGGGTAATATGTACCGAGTATTCGATAGTATTGTCAGCGTGAGCATCAACGAACAAGACATAACGTCGAGTAGTATTGACAACTCACGCAACCCAAAGAATTGTGCCTAATAAAAACCGTAAATACCCCAGCCACCGTCGACAATTAGTTGTTCGCCCACAATGAAGGCAGACTCATCGCTGGCCAAAAATATGGCCGGTCCGACGATGTCTGATACTTCGCCGATCCGCCGGATAGGCGTGCGTGCGATGATGGGGGTACGGTCGATTCGCCCTTGACGCACCATTTCGTCTTGGAGGGGGGTACGGATCCAACCGGGGGAGATACAATTGACGCGCACACCATGCGGGGCCCATTCGGTGGCCAGCGAGCGGGTCAATTGCAACACCCCCCCTTTGGATGCGGCATAGGCTGCCCGCATGGGGATGCCTTGGAACGAGTGCAATGAGCCAATGTTGATAATTGTACCGCGCCCTTTGGCAATCATATGCGGTGCGACGGCCCGACAAAAAAAGAACGTCCCGTTGATATTGATATCAAGCGTCATCTGCCATTTATCGTCGGTGAGTTCAGTTGTCGGTACTGCCATTGGTATCCCGGCGGCATTCACCAAGGCATCTACGCCGCCCCATTGCGCCACCACCTGTTCCACTACGGCGTTGACAGCGGCCGAGTCGCGCACATCGGCGGGGGCCACCAGCGCCTCGCCGCCGTTGGCACGTATTGCTTGGGCCAAGGCTTGTAATTCTGCAGGGTTGCGACTGACCAGTGCGACTTTGGCCCCTTCGCGGGCATAGCCGAGGGCGATACCGTGGCCAATCCCGCGGCCTGCTCCGGTGACAATGGCGATCCGTCCCGCTAAACGATTACTCATGGAATGCTCCTGATTTTGTGCGACAATACCACAGCACGTGCGTAATGCCACTCATGATGACGCGCCGCCCACACTGGTTTTGATCACACACTAAATGGAATGACATTATGGTACAAGAAATCTACATACTGCGCCACGCCCATCCCAATCGCACCACCACTATACCGTACAACGTACCGCCTGGACCGCCATTAACGGCGATTGGGCGTACCGAAGCGCTCCAGGCTGCTCATTGGCTCAGCGAAAAGCCCATTGATGTGGCGTACGTTTCTCCATTTTTGCGCACACGTCAAACAGCAGCTATTGTCAGTGAACACATCATGGTTCCGTTTAGTTATGTCGAAAGCATTCGTGAAGGGGGGCCAGGGGAGCAGCACGCTGAAGTCCGTACGCGGATTCGCGAATTCTTGGACGTACTCGATGCGCGCAATGTAGGGCGCATCATGCTTGTTACCCATGGTTGTTGTGTCTTGGCGACGTTACAAGTGACCACCAATGACAAAATCGATTTGGCTGCGCATCGCTACGATTACGGCAATCATTCACCCACTGCCGGGATTTGGCATGGTGTCCGTCGAAGTGATGGGACGTTTGATTGGCACCTGGCATTCAAACCAACGGTATAGCATTGTGAAAAGTACATTGCTTTGCGACTGGACAACCGAGACAAGGCGGGCAATGTGCGGCACATTTGCGGGAATCGATAAATGTGCGCGCTGCTCCTGATTGTCTGCACCGAGGATTGTTTGCCGTGCAGTGATGGATGCAAATTTCGACCATCATGGCATGTAATTCACGAGCCGCGTGCAGGTCAGTTAGTGCGAGGTCGGCTTCGACGAGACGTTGGACATCGTCATATGGTGCGGTGAGAATATTTACGTTAGGGTAGATGCCTGCACGTGACAAAAACCGCCGTGCGTAGGCATCGACAACAAACAACGGCACCGTGCCTCCATATAGCAAAATCGTATCAGCGCTTTCGCGCCCAATTTGCGGCAATGCGAGCAACGTTGCCCGCGCTTCCGGTCGCGGTAACGCCAAAATTCCTGGCATTTGGCTTTCAAACGCACATACTTCTGATGCCAGCCGCACCAATGCATCCCCTTTACGCGTATAAAACGCACACGGTTTACATATTTCACCAATCACTTGGGGGTTGCCGCATGCTAACGCGTCAAATGATGTATAGCCAGCAGCCAACAACCGTAACACCGCTGCTTCAACCACCTCCCAACGGGTTTGTTGGACCAGCACCATACCAATAGTTACTTCGTAATCACGTTGGGGGGTGTGGATTGGCCACCAATGTGGTTCATGAGTGAAGTGCGCATTGAGGTTGGGGATGATAGATGCGAAGGTCACAATGGTTCACTTTCCGCCATGGTGATTACAAAAAACAAACGCGCATCGTGAATTGATTGCAAGTAATCGACCGATGCGCTCCACACCACCGCCCACGCAAATTGCAATGCGTGAGTGGGGATACATATCAAACATCATTAGCGCGTTTCGAATATATTTTTATCAACAAACGTTACTTCGACGGGATATTTGCCGGTTAAGCAGCCATTGCAAAACCCTTGGGCGCCGGTGGCGGTTTGCAACCCTTCGAGACTCAGGTAGGCTAAGCTATCGAGACCCAGGTGCGCGCAGATTTGTTCGACATCCATGCGGTGGGCGATTAATTCTGGGTAAGTTGCCATATCGACTCCCAGATAACAAGGATGGCGGATGGGGGGCGAAGAGACGCGCATATGGACTTCTTTGGCGCCGGCAGCCCGCAATAGGCGCACCATTGGTCCTGAAGTGTTGCCGCGCACTATGCTGTCATCGATGATGACCACCCGTTTGTCTTTTAAATTGTCGGCGAGGGGGTTGAATTTGAGCTGGATACCGACTTGCCGTAAGCGATCATCGGGTTGGATGAATGTACGGCCAATATAGCGGTTTTTGATTAGCCCTTCGGTATACGGCAACCCAGAAGCTTGGGCATACCCAATGGCAGCGGGGATGCCGCTGTCTGGCACTGGTATGACTACATCTGCATCCGCAGGTGATTCTTGTGCCAAAATCCGCCCTGCAGCTACCCGTGCCGAATGCAATGTACGCCCATCGATTTGGGAATCTGGTCTGGCAAAATAGATGTATTCAAATAAGCACAAGGCACGTTTGCTCGCTGCATGTCTCCCAATCGTGCGCGGACCGTCTGCGTCAATTGCGATGACTTCGCCTGGGTCAAGCTCACGTATGAATGTGGCGCCGATGGTTGCAAGGGCACAACTCTCGGAAGCGACGACCCAGCCTCTGCCCATTTGACCGACGCACAACGGGTGTACGCCCCATGGGTCACGCACCGCATACAACATGTCTTTGGTCAAAATTGTCAAGCAATACGCCCCTTCGGCCCGGGTCATTAGCGAATTTATCCGCTCATCCCATGTGCTTCCAGGGCCACCGGCAAGCATCTGCACCACCACTTCACTGTCACTGGTAGAACTGAGGCCAAAACCGCGCTGGAATAATTCGTTCCGGAGCACATTCCCATTGGTCAAATTGCCGTTGTGGCCAATTGCCAGCGGTCCGAGGGCACTTTGGACCA
>CALQBW020000187.1 GCA_943328915.2 Singulisphaera sp. GP187
CGGTCTATGATGACACCGGCGCGATTGGTAAGTTGTATCGCCGTCAAGACGAAATCGGGACGCCCTTTTGTGTGACCGTCGACTTCCAGTCACTCGAAGACCAAACGGTCACGATTCGCGACCGCGATAGCATGCAACAAGAACGGATTTTGGCCAGCGAGCTCGAACAATATGTGCGTGAAAAGTCACGCTAACCTGAAAGCCGGAACATGAACGCTATCATCACCTGTCCGTTATGTCAGCACCAGACCACCGTCGTCATCCCAGAAGGTGCCTGAATGGTGCGTTGGCATTGCCCGTCGTGTACGGGATTGTTGACACCCCAGGCAGGTGATTGTTGTGTGCTGTGTTCGTATGCAGACCATGATTGTCATGGTCAGTCCCGGCAAGGAGGCAGCCATGCTTAATACGGCGACGATTGTCTGCCCTCATTGCCAGCAACCCAGCGTAGAAACAATGCGAGTGCGCATGGTCGAGCGCTCTATTCGCTGTAGTGAATGCGGCGAAACAATCGCGGCACCCGCCGACAAACATTGTGTTTGGTGTGCCTATGCCGATATGCCCTGCCCGGTGGTGCAAAACGACGGTAGTTGTAATCCGTATAAATGAGACTTGCGTTTTTGGAACTTGCCAGCGTACATCGCTGCAATCGTCGATGTACGCTGCCAATGGGAAGAAAGATTCCCCGGACTGCACACTCCTAAAGAAATCCCAACATAATTCACTTTGCAGATAATTGACACATGATTAATTTATTAAATAAAATATTCAATCCTCTTACCTATTTTCTTGCAATTACCGCTATAATATATAAATTCATGCGAACTATGGACACATACATTGACATCCCATTCACTTCACTTCATTCGCGTGCTGCAGAATACGCACTGTTTTGCGACAGGGGTATCAATAGTCAAAACATCGACCACGACAAAGATGTTGTTCGATCACACGGGCCATACAACAAATAGTTCACAAGCACATTGTTTGGTCTAGGGGTACGGCCAAAATCGACACACATACATATCGGCGATTTTATAGTGGTACGTGGTTACCGAATCAAATACAAAAATACCGTTGATGAGGAGTGGTCATGAGTTTTCTACAAAAAATGGTTGGTATCGGCAGCAACGATACTCGCAATACAATAGTTTTACCATATAGTTTGCCGATTACTGCGTTGATCAAAGGAAATAGTGGAAACATCCGTATAACCACGGCGATAAGCAAACAAATTGAGGTTACCTTCCATATTCATGGCATCCATTCATCCCAGCAGATCGGCGACGTGCAGTTTCAGTTTGATACCGTGCAGCAACGTTTAGAAATTATTTCACGCGAGAGCAAATTGGCGGTCCACACGACGATTGATATATTTATTAGTGCGCCAGTTATTTCGGTAATTCACGCAAGTACGACGGCAGGCAATATTACAATATCTGCTCCGGAATGTACCAGCATAACAGCCACCACGATAGCGGGCGATATTCGGATTATTGCGCCAGACTGCACTACGATTCACGCGAACACTACGGCAGGCAATATTTCGATTTATGCACCGGTGGCTATCATACAAAATCATACTGCTGCCGGCCAGATAGAAATTCACGATTCCGCGTTTCCGCTCCCAGCAGAAACAATTCCTCGCCCAATTGAGCCAGCAATCCAACATCTACAAAAACAGGTCGAGCATTCACACCCACTCAGTGCCGAAAGCGCTTCTGTTGGCGCGGAAATCGCCACCCAAATCACACGCCAGCACGATGAGGGTAAGCGAATGGTGCTTTTTGGCCAAATTCGTGAGTTTTGGCACCACACCGTTGCGTGGATCAAAAAAACCAATCCCCGTTTCTTGATATTTCAGCAAATTGCCACAAATATCAAGGAGACGAGCACACGCTTCTTTGGTGACGACGATCAGATGACGGTACCAGGCACCACAGACCAAGTAAGCACCGAGTTTACGATCGGGCATTTGTTTAGCATTATGGTTGCGACGTGTGCGGCGTTTGTGTATCCGATGGCACTCTATCGTAGCGATATGGGCGAAGTAGGCGATCAATATTTGGTAATGGCGGCATTGTGTATTGCAGGCTCGACGTTTGCAGTGTTGCACTTTGCACCGCAAGTATTCCGCCAAATAAGCACCTTTATCGGCACCAAGATATTGTTAGTGCTGCTGGTGCTTGCGTTTTTGGGTTTTGGTTTCCGCGAAGATGATTTTTACACCGAATTCTTGGGGCTAGGGTCGATTATTTTGGGGTGTTTACTCGTATTAGCGTTTGTCATCAATATCCTTCGCACCACTGTCGCGGCAAACATTGTCCAACTCCTCATGAAGGCCCTAAGTGTTTTTGTGTTGCTGATGGGGATCGATGCGGTATTGATTAGTGTAAGTTTGACAGATAATTTTTATGTGATGAACGAGATGGCCACATCACTGACGGATTTACATTCCTATTCAACATTTATCCCACAATATGTCAATTTATATCAACATTTTCCGCGGTTCTTAGATTTTGTAGGGCTTACCGCATACCCGCAATTAAGCATGAATATTATGTTCGTGTTTTTGCAGTTCATGTGCTTTATTACGATAGGAATTGCGGTATATCTCAATTATTATTTTATGCAACGGCGTTCATTATTTATCGCAATTCTTTTCACTATGCCATTGTTTTTTATTTCATCAATCCCGTTTTGGGAAAACGAAAAATCATATTACGTGCTACAACTCTATGTTTATTCTTTGATACCTAATCGAATATTTGCAGTATTTGGTATCGGTGCGATTTGTATTTGGTTGCTCCGCAAGGCCAATGAAAGCACAGCCAAGTTGGTCATCTTTGGTATTGTCTATGGGATTGCGGCAAGCATTGGAATTTATCAGAGTAACGACTTTGGGTTATTTGGGGCGCTTGGGGTAGGAGCAATGATTATATTCCAACCATTCCAATCATGGATAAAACGGATACTACTGGCATCAATTTTCATGGTAAGTACACTCATTGGTTTCGGCGTATTACTGATAAGTAATACCGAATGGTCAACATTAAATAGTGATTACTTGTTTTGGTTTCAACGGGCATTTGCTGGTGGGACAGGAAGCGAACTGATTCGGTTCCCTGGCAATGGACTCATGGTCATCATTAGTGCATTTGTGGTATGGTTTTGCGCGCTCAAGATATATACTATGTTGCGCCGGCATGCGGCAACCTATGGACAAGACCCACTTATGGGGCAACATTTTGCGGCATTGATGTTTGTGGCAACTACTTCGGTACTCGGGTTATTGTATTACATCAATCGCTCAGTGATGTCATTCCAAGGCTCATCAATGTACATTGGCTGGGGTGTATCGTTGTTTTTGTTGTATCAATTGACCCAACGTATGACTGCACATCAACCGCAACAATACCCACTACGTTATTCCAACCTCGCCTTCCAGGTTTTGGTGCTGCTCCCGGTTGCAATTGCCTTGGTTTATACTCCGTTATCGAGTCGGCTCAACCAAGACACCATGGCCATCAAGAAAATCTTCAACACAGATCCCAACGAAATGGTCAACACTTCCGAATACAGTGAACTTCATATTGCACAAATCACTAATGCCTACACTGCATTAAAGCCAATCACTCCAAACATTGCATTTGTCGGCGCATTTGCCAATTTAGTCCAACTATATACAAATATACCTGCGGCGAATATTTTTGATCATCCCGCCAATATCACCATCGGCGCACCGGCGTTAAAAATCTACTGCGACCAAATTGCGCAGATGCCATACGACATCTATCTCACGGATCAACCATACCTATGTGAAAACATGCTCTTGCAGAGCTCTGATAAGCTGGGCATACTGATGTATCTGCGTAAAGACTACCAGCAAGCCCACCCGCAAGAATGGCAACAGCTCCGTAATGTAGCCAATATTTGTCTCGTTGATCCAAATACTGGCGCAGTTGTTTGTCCAACACCGTAGACACAGTGTGCGATTATCAAAAAATCACCCTTGTAACGCCTATCTCGGTCGGCGATACATGTGTGCTGGTGTAAGAATACGCCGAAGGTGACCTACGCCGAAGATGATTTATGTGGCATGACTATTGAGTCTAAGAATCATCGCATCACAACATGCAGAGCATTTAATAGGAGCGGTTATGAGTTTTTGGCAAAATACGGTTAACATCGGTATCAGCGATGCCCGCAATGAAATATTATTCCCGTACACTCAGTCGATTGAAGTATTGGTCAGAGGGAATAGTGGCAACATCCAGATAACCACCACAAACAGCGAACAGATCGCAGTCAAACTACATATCAATGGCGTAAATGCAGCTCAACAACTCGCCAATACACAGATTCAGTTTGATAGTACGCGGCAGCTTTTAGAAGTGATTTTAGGCGACAGTCAATTGGAAATGCACACATCGATTGAACTATCAATTTGTGCGCCAGCCTTTACCGCCATACATACCAGCTCGACGACGGGCAACATTACGCTTAATGCCCCAGACTGCACGACCATTCACACCAACACGATGGCAGGCAAGATTACGATTAATGCCCCAGAATGCACCGCCATTTACACCAGCACAACGACGGGCACTTTAACGATTAATGCTCCTGTTGCGGCCATTACCTATCATACGCCCGTTGCCCTCAGCACGACGCCCGTTGCCCTCAGCACGACGCCCGTTGCCCTCAGCACGACGCCCGTTGCCCTCAGCACGACGCCCGTTGCCCTCAGCAC
>CALQBW020000188.1 GCA_943328915.2 Singulisphaera sp. GP187
CCCACTTCGCTGAGGCGTTCAGGAGTCCCTTCACGACCACGTCCTAAGGCAAAGTCCCAGCCGACCCATAGTGATGTGATATTTGTGGCGGTTGCGACCGACTGCATAAATTCTGCGGCAGTCATTGATTGGACTGCCCTGTTGAACGTCACACTAAATACGGCATCAACACCACATTCTGCCATCAAGCGCATGCGTTCATTCGGTGGTATTAACAATTCACTCGTCCGTTCGGGGTGGACGACGCTATCTGGATGTGGGTCAAATGTGACTATCGCTGCCTGTGCTTTTTGGGCATGAGCATGGGCTACGAGTTGCCGTAAAAATTGTTGGTGCCCATGATGCATGCCATCAAATACCCCGATGGTGACGATGCTTGGGCCAGGTAATGCGTGTGAGGGGAGTCCATTAAATTGTTGCATTTATGCCTCTCCCCATTGGAAAACCTTGCGTGGATGCCATTGCGCTTCATTATATTCGAGGATTGCAATCAATTGTCCGGTGTTACTCAGTGCAACTGCGCGTTTGGGTGATTCCGATGCGGCGGGTATGGGCATCCCGCGCATAATTCGTGCGCGTTCTTCATCATTCACCGTAATTTTGAGCCAATCTGCGACTGCAGTTTGCGTTGGCTGGAGATGGTGAGCCACGCCGTCGGTTTGTAATTGGGCCAGGGTGACACTATTTTGGATGGTAAAGGTTCCGACCTGGGTGCGCCGTAACGCGTGGAGATGTGCGGCACTTGCATACATTTCACCGATATCACGTGCGATCGATCGAATATATGTCCCTTTGCCACACGTCACATTGAATTGTAATTCTGGTGTTTGCCACGACGTCACGGTAAACTCATAAATATGCACTGGACGGGGGGGAAGCTCGGGTGCATCGCCACGCCGTACCAAATCATACATCCGTTCACCATTCACATGCAATGCAGAAACTTGTGGGGGCACTTGCATAATATCGCCGCAAAACGTTTTTTCGATATCAGTAATTTGCGCAAGTGTGAGTGATGGTATTGGCGCTGTTCGAATAGAATTGCCGGTTGCATCATCACTGTCTGTCGCCACCCCGAAGGTCACACTTGCATCATAACGTTTAACGGTGTCGTCTTGGACATATTCGATGAGGCGTGTAGCCAGGCCAATCGCAATCACCAAAACCCCACTTGCGGCGGGGTCGAGGGTGCCGGCATGTCCGACGCGTTTGACACGACTAAGGCGGCGTATTTGGGCTACCACGTCATGAGAAGTTATGCCGAGTGGCTTGTCGATGCAGAGGAATCCATGCATAGTGCTTGTAGATCGGGGAGTAATAATGCCGCAGCACTAACGATGGTGTGGTTTGGTAAATTTATCCCCGCGGCATGGGCATGTCCGCCACCACCATGTTTTTGCGCAACACCGGCGACAATTACGTTACGAGAACGTAAGCTGATCTTTACTCCCTGTTCCCTTTCCTTGATTAACATAATGATTTCAAAACCGTCAATGCGTTGGAGCATTTGCAGGGCTTCATCAGATTCATCGTCACTGGCTTGGTGTGTATTCAACATTTCGAGCGAAATTGCAGCCCATACAATCGGACCATCGACAGTCATTTCACTGATAACGCGCGAAGCAAGTTTGAGTGCGTCGAGGCGCGTTGAGCGGAAGACTTTTTCGACGATTTGTTGGTGGTCGGCGCCTGCGGAAAATAATTTCGCCCCGAGCTGGAGGGTTTCGGCGCGGGTATCATAAATCTGGAAACTCTGGGTGTCTGTCATAATGCCAAGAAGCAACGGAGTCGCAATCCCGGCAGTAATGGTGATGCCGAGGTAGGGTAGGAATTCGGTGATAATTTCACACGTGGCACATGCTTTTGGAATTATTAAGTTTTGCAGTGCAAATTGGGTGTTGGTTGCATGATGGTCAATTTGAATCATGCTGGTATGTAGTAACGACTCTCGGTGTTTGGGATGCAACCCGCCAAACCGATCGCTCGATGCACAATCGACGGCAATAATGAGGTCAGGGTGTGGCCACGTACTATTTGCGTCTAGGGCAATGCTCTTGTTGACATCAGGCAACCAGGCTAAATAGGGCGGGATTGGTTGCTGTATGACCGGAATAAGGCGTGCATTCGTGATTTGTGGGAGTGCACTTAGCAACCCAATCAACGAGCCGAGGGCATCGCCGTCTGGATTGACGTGGGTCAGCAACATGATGGAATGCGCATTGGCAATGCGTGATTTCCATTCACTTGCATGATGCGAAAATATGTCTTGACGATTCATCACGGCACCTTTCTGTGATGACATGGAACTTACTGTGGTTATACAAACACCGGAGAATGCCAAAGCACCTCCGGTGTCTGTGAAATAGGTTGGGCTATTGCGTTGGTGGTTTATCGCGTAAAAGTTCACCGATGCGAATACTGTGATCGATGGTTGTATCCAGCATAAAACGCAAGTCGGGGGCTGAGCGTAAATGCCGGAGCTCACGAGCGACTTCACGGCGGATAAACCCTTTGGCGCGATCAAGGGCTGCCATCGTCTCTTTGCGTGTGTCGGGTTCCCCCATCACAGAGACATGCACATGGGCCATCTGTAAATCTGGGCTCATATCGACTCGCATCACGGTACAAAAAGCCACACGGGGATCTTTGATTTCGTGCTGGAGTAGTTGACCGACGATTTGTTGTATTTCGCCGGCCACTTGTTCGGTGCGTTTACTCATTGGCGGTTAGGCGGTACGTTCCACCCGCTCCTTACGATAGAACTCGAGGGTGTCGCCGTCTTGGACGTCATTAAATCCGTCGACGACTACGCCACATTCATAGCCTGATGTCACTTCGCGGACATCTTCTTTGAATCGGCGCAAGCTTCCCAGTCGGCCATCGTGGACAACGACACCGCTGCGTAAGACCCGAACGGTGAGTTGACGATTGATTTTGCCATCGGTAACATACAACCCTGCCACCACTTCTCGGCTCGGCAAGCGGAAGGTATTGCGGACTTCGGCATACCCTTCGGTAACTTCTCGGTATTCCGGGTCCAACATCCCGATCATGGCTTTTTTCATCTCATCTACCAAATTGTAGATGATGTTGTAAAAACGTATATCGATACCATGTTGTTCGGCGGCACGGCGAGCTGCGGGGTCAGGACGGGCATTGAAGCCAATAATGATACCGCGTGACGCAATAGCCAAATTGACGTCGCTTTCGGTGATGGTACCGGTGCCGCGGTGGATGATTTTGATTTGCACTTCGGCAGTGTTGAGCTGACCGAGGGCATGTTCAATTGCCCCGAGTGAACCCATCACGTCGACTTTCATAATCAAATTGAGATCTTTGATTTTGCCTTGTTGGATGTTGGCAAACAAACCATCGAGGCTGACCGAACGTAAGTTGGCCATGGCATCGAGCCGGATTTGGCGTTGGCGTTGGATCGCCACGCTCCGTGCCACTGTCAAATCGTCCATTACCTGCAAAATATCACCGGCCATGGGGACTTCGTTGAGGCCGAGGATAACTACAGGGGTAGCTGGTTCGGCAAAGCGAATCCGTTTGCCGGTGTCATTAAACATCGCGCGTACGGTGCCGGTGCCGTTGCCAACCAAGACATTGTCGTCGAGGCGAATGGTGCCGTTTTGAATCAGCACCGTGGCAATAGGGCCGCGTTGTCGATCCATTTCGGCTTCGACGACGGTGCCGATTGCTTTGGCGTTGGGATTGGCTTTGTAGTCATGGATATCTGCAACCAACAAAATCATTTCCAACAAACCATCGATATTTGTGCTCATACGTGCCGAAACTTCGACACACGGTACATCACCGCCGTACGATTCAACAATCACGTTATTGACCGCAAGTTGTTGCTTGACCAAATCAGGATTTGCGTTCATGGTATCAATTTTGTTGATTGCCACAATTAACGGTACGCCTGCAGCACGAACGTGTGAAATTGCTTCCACAGTTTGGGGCATCACACCGTCATCGGCGGCGACAACGAGCACAACGATGTCCGTGACTTGAGCACCACGGGCACGCATTGCCGTAAAGGCTTCGTGTCCGGGAGTATCAAGGAAGGTGATTTTGCGGTTCGAAATTTCGATTTGGTAGGCACCCATATGCTGGGTAATCCCTCCGGCTTCGCCTTCTGCGACGCGGGTTTGTCGGATTGCGTCCAGCAATTTGGTTTTACCGTGGTCGACGTGACCCATGATCGTGACCACAGGTGGTCGTGTAATCAAGGTCGCTTCGGTTTCCGCAGCAATGCTATCCTTGATGTTATCAATGATACCAATCATCTGTTCAGGAACATATTGCACCGTCTCGATATTGTATTCGGCGCAAATCAAAGCGGCAGTGTCGTAGTCAATCTGTTGATTGATATTGGCGAGCACGCCACCTTTGAGCAAGACCTTCAAAATATCGGCAGCACTCACACTAGTTGCTTCTGACAATTCACGGACCGTTAATGAACTCCCGATTTGGATTGGGCCTTTCGGTCGGATGACGGGTCGTGGCGTGTTGTTGGGGCGTCCATTGGGCATGCGGCCCATCATTGTACCGCCTTTACCACCTCTGCCACCTTTGCCTCGCCCGGCGCCATCGCTCTCTACAAAATCAGAAGAACGTGTCGTACTTTTGCGGTCAGTCGTATTACGGCCACGTCCAGATACGCCGCCACGGCTACCAGGGACAGGACCACCGACGCCGCCGCCGACAGGGCCGGATGAAAAGCCAC
>CALQBW020000189.1 GCA_943328915.2 Singulisphaera sp. GP187
GCGCCAACGGTTTTGCCGTTGGGAAATGCAGCGGCAAGGGAGAAGACGTTGTACGCCATCATACGAGATCGCGGTATGCAATACCGCGTACAAGAGGGGCAAGTGCTCGACATTGCTCTGCAGAGTGAAGCCGTAGCCGGCAGTGAAATTGTTTTAAACGAAGTGTTACTTGTCGGTGGTGAACAGACCGTCGTTGGTGCACCGTTAGTCGCAGGCGCTCAAGTTACCTTGAAAATTGTCGGGCTTGTCCAAGATGACAAAATCGTCGTATTTCGATACAAAAGCAAAAAACGGTACCGCCGTCGCACAGGACATCGCCAAGATTTGACTCGGGTGCAGGTCACCAAAATTGAACTAGGCATCACTGTCGCCCAAGCAGTCGAAGTAGTAGAAGAAGCCAAACCAGTCAAGAAGAGCCGCGCCAAGGCAGCAGCCAGCGCGTAATCATACCGCATAGAGGAGTAGTCGTCATGGCACATAAGAAGGGTGTTGGTAGTTCACGCAACGGACGTGACAGCAATCCAAAGATGTTGGGCGTGAAGCGTTTTGGTGGCGAAACGGTTGGTGCTGGGGAAGTATTGATTCGCCAAAACGGTACCAAATTCAAGCCAGGCGAAAACGTCGGTTTGGGTCGCGATTATACCATCTATGCAATGATCCCAGGTAAAGTGGTGTTTGAGCAGTACAGCCGCACCCAGAAACAAATCAGTGTGTATGCCATTGAGGCTGCACAGTAAGGAGCATACGGTGAAGCAGGGAATTCATCCAAAAACCCACCACACTGTCTATACGTGTGCTGGTTGTGGGAGCACTTGGCCAACCGTATCGACCAAAGAATCGTTGCGCCTTGATGTATGTTCGAAATGCCACCCCTTTTATACGGGTGAACAACGTTTGCTCGACACCGCTGGTCAAGTAGATCGCTTTATGAAGCGTTTGAAGATTAGCCAAGATCAACAAGCCGAAGCAGCAAAACGGACCGAAAAGAAGAATTAATCCAATTACTTTTGGGTTTCACGGTGGCACAATGTGCCACCGTTCTTCTTTTTGGGGATAAAATTAATAAAAAAATCCTCGGGGTATGCCACATACCCCGAGTAATAATTAAAAAATTAAACTAAGCCGGAAAACCGAACTACAAGCATGACTATTACGAGCAATGAACCCCAAATGGCAATTCGTCGTAAATCGTGTGAAATCACATGGTACTCAGCAGTGTAATCAATCGAATCAGCAACATTGCGTGCCAATACACGGCGCGTTGTCCGAACTACACGTGGTGCGTCCACAATGTCAACAAGGCTCTTCGTTTCAACAACTTCATTATCGGGCGCTTCAGTGCGGCCAGTTGCAGTCGCGTTATGTGCGTTCTGACGGCGGCGATCAGCGCGTGAAGGTCGTGCCATGATGGACTCCGTCACTCACAGTATGCAAATTCTGCACTTGCGGTATTATAACACACAGAAACAAAATGCAAATCTGTGATTTGTTGACACCCAAAGCGAACCAATCCTCACCCGAAAATAATAACCTCATTGGCGATTTTGAGAATACGTGTTTCATACTTTTTTAGAACCGTATAATTCGAGCTCAGCAAAATTACGTCATGTTGTACGACAGCACATATGTGCAAGGGGATATAATTAACAAGCAAACCAATTTTATTTTCGAAAACAGCACCGACCGTTTTCTTTTGAAAAAACTAAAATCATACAATACCATTGAAAAAAGATCTGCTTAAAATTTGGGTTCACTGAATACTTCGATTTCCGAATACCACGTTTTCCATGCGACACCCGGCGTGTCGACCGCTGTAGCATTTTTGATTTACTCATGGCAGTCAGCAAAGAGCTATTTTGCCAATAATATTGGGTAGCGACTTCACTTGTTTCTCTTTGATTGTTGATGGCAATAGTTCGAACTGGTAATTTTTACATGGCATTCCCACTACATCTCACTGAGTTGCGAATTCATCGTTACAAACGCAAATAACTTTTTTTACCATAACAAATTTTGTTGTGATCAGACTAATTATTATGGATTATTAAAATAACGGCATCTCAAAACATTCACGCTAAGTTGCATCAGCAACCAGCTTAAAAGCAAGCGGTGTTGGATATAGCGCTGCTCAACACCAAACGGCGACCACTTGTTTGCCGTGTCAATCAAAGCACGATAAGAATATTCGGCATTCGCCCTATAACATATTTTATGCACTGCCGCTATACGGCTGATATGTCAGCAGTATGCCAAAAACAGCCTGATTTGTGAAATGGTCAACTGGACTTCAAGATCAATCAAATATCCAAAGAAATTGCAACAATGGGCAGTAACAATTTTTTTTGCTGGGGTATTATTTGATTCAATCAACTGAATTATCAGTCCAACGAGCGCCAAGAGCGAATTTGGTATACTAGTTAGAGTCATCTATTCGCGCGATTTACGCTGGTACAGCCGCAAGGGGGTTGCATGTCAGAGCCACGACGTTGGCCGTTTACGATAAGCGTAGTTATCCCAGCACATAACGAAACCCACACAATTGCAGAAGTTGTGCGTGGTGTCTCTCAAATTGTCCCCGATGCTGAAATTATTGTGGTTGATGATGCCTCGAGTGATGACACCGCCTCGAAAGCGGAAGCTGCGGGCGCGACTGTTATACGCCGGCCACATAATGTCGGGAACGGTGCTGGGGTGAAAACTGGCGTCCGCGCGGCACAAGGTGATGTAGTCGTAATCCTCGATGCAGATGGCCAACATAACCCTGCCGACATGCCCAAATTATTACAACATATTGGTCCTTACGATATGGTGATTGGTGAACGCAATCGTGCAGGGCAACAAAACATGACACGTTGGTTGGGAAATACGATTCTCAACCGTTTAGGTAGCTTTTTGATCGAAATGGATATGCGTGACTTGACATCGGGGTATCGCGTGTTTCGTCGCGATGTGATGGTTGAGTTTTTGCATCTCCTTCCCAACAAAATGTCTTGGCCTACCACCAGCGCCTTGGCGTTTGCCAAAGCAGGCTACCACATCCGCTTTGAGCCGATTCCCGTCGCACCGCGGCGTACAGGTCACAGTGCCCAAAAGCTCATGCGTAATGGATTCCGATTTACGGGCATAATTTTGCGCATCACTACGTTGTTTGCACCAATGCGTATTTTTTTCCCGGTGTCACTCACCATGGGCATCTTGAGCCTTGTTTCGTTTTTATTGAGCTATTTTGTGACTGATATCGGCCGCTTACGTATTCCCAATTCTGCAGTAGCGTTATTTGTGGGTGGCATGGTGATTTTCATGTTTGGGTTGCTTGCCGAACAAATCGCCGGATTGCGCTTCCAACGCCGTGACTATCCGGAGAAGCGCTAATGCGGGGTACCATAATC
This sequence comes from Singulisphaera sp. GP187, assembly GCA_943328915.2. GTDB lineage: Bacteria > Chloroflexota > Chloroflexia > Chloroflexales > Roseiflexaceae > UBA965. The sequence goes on from CALQBW020000189.1 coordinate 3,390, forward strand.
AGTTGGAGTTTGCGCCTGATTGGTCCACTGTTGTTTGTATTATTTTTATGGCGCACAGATTTACAGGTATTGGGGGCAGCCTTGACGCACGTCAATTGGTGGCCGGTGGCAATCTCGTTGGCTTTGATGCCCATTTTTATCGTCATCAAAGCCTGGCGATGGCAAATCATCATGCGTGAATTGGGATTACAGCCGCCCTCAATCTGGACACTTTGTCTTATTTATAATATAGGAATGTTTTGGGGGGGCACAACCCCCGGCCACAGTGGCGATTTGGCCAAAGCGCTGTATGTCCGCAAGGCCCAAAACCCGCGGCCCAGCCTGCTGTTTAGTATTTTTGACGAACGACTTTGTGACGTAGCTGCAATGGCAGTGCTTGCTTTTGTTGGATTAGCCGCCTTAGCGGACAGCTTGGATGCGAGTAGCAAGGCCAGCATTCAACGAGTGACAATCTTGGTGGCCGTGGTTATTTTTGCGATGTTGCCGGCATTATTGATTCGCCGTAGTCGCAATTGGAGCTTTGGCATGGTACGCATTGTCGTGCCGAACCGCTGGAAATCACGATTCGACAGCATCATCCAACAATTCGACGCTCTCGATATTAGTGGGCGGGCCGCAATTGCGCTTGTCATCACTACCTGCGGATCAGCGTTTTCAACGGCAATCCGAATTGCCTTGTTGTTTACCGCCATGGATTTAACCCGCATCCCACTTGCCGCGGTCCTTGGTTCGACTGGACAAATCGCCTTGTTGCAAGCCTTACCCATTAGCGTATCGGGGCTGGGAATCCGCGAGGCGGTATTGATTGGTTTGCTCAATGCGCATGGCTACGCCAGTGCCTATGCCATCGCCTTGTCGGGATTATTTTTAATTATCAATGTCGAGCATATCCTAATCGGGTTTGTCGTTTCGTTGCGCTACCCCATTCCCGGTGAGGCTACCTCAAATGTCTAAGATATCGGTGCTGGTAATTATCTTTATGGCAAGTTGTATCTTGACAGCCTGTAGCCAAACGGTGCAATACCAGGCCAGCCAAGCCAACCTCAATGTGACCGTACAGATGGCTAATTCTCCTCAAGTCAATCAATCACAGCCGGTCACGCTGAACTTCCGCAAAGGCAACGTGCCACTCACGGTACAAAATGTAGTCTGTGACACCAAAATGGTGGGGATGACGATGGGGAGTAATCGTCCCATGGCCGATGCAAAGCCCGACGGGAGCGCCGTCTGTAATCTGTTATTTACCATGGATGGTGAATGGATGTTGGTTATAACGGGCACGGTCGACAACCAGCCAATACGGTTGGTGGTACCCAAAATCA
>CALQBW020000190.1 GCA_943328915.2 Singulisphaera sp. GP187
AGCACTGCCTGATGTTGCACAAACGGCACTCCCGGGAGCAACGCTCGCACTGAATCAAACCAACATGGTCACTGAAACGGCTGCCATTACTCCGACGACCGTAGTGATTGTCAAGGTTGTCCAAGTTACTGCAGTCATTACTGCGACGCCGTTGCCAAGTTTTCCGTGTCATGATGGCCAAATCAAAGCCAATGCCAAAACGATGATTTATCATCTCCCTACCGGCGCGTTTTATGCGACCACCCGTAACAGTGCGGTGATTTGTTTCGACACTCCTGCTGATGCCGAACAAGCAGGCTATCGGGTATCGAAACGTTAAACATCAATGATTGTGCCGTTTAATAACCACTTTTTTATTGTGGGTTGGTCAGGCGTGCGATGATGCTGTCGGCATCGTAGACGCATCCACCCCAGGTGCCGCCGCTGACGTGTTGTAACGCCGCCCACAAACGAGTGTCGTCGGGCAGATTGGGGTGGGCTTGTAAATCGGTTCGCATCGGGCGGGCAGCCAGAATAGCGGCACCGGTTTGCCAATCAACGGCGACATTGTTTTCACCAATTAAATTGACACTCCCCACCAAATTATTGCGGTCTACGATGATTTCGATCATATCGCCGTCAAGTATTTTGCCAATTGGGCCGCCAGCCAATGCCTCTGGACCAACATGACCGATACAGGCACCGGTGCTTACTCCCGAAAAGCGGGCGTCTGTGATGACCGCAACTTCTCTCCCCCAACTGATGTGCTTGAGGGCAGACGTGACCTGGTAGGTCTCCTCCATACCAGTACCAATCGGTCCGCCACAAATCAACACAATGATATCCCCGGGCACTACTTGTCTGTCACTTTGCCCTTTGATGGCACGGACGGCTTCACGTTCGCGCAAAAAAACTTTTGCCGGACCGATTTTGCGATAGACTCCATCGCTTCCAACCACCCGAGGATCAATTGCCGTGCTTTTGATGACCGAACCTTCGGGGGCGAGATTGCCTTGTGGGAAGGTGACGGTCGAGGTGAGTCCGCGGGATTGAGCTAGGCTTGGTGACATAATCACATCATCGGGGTCTACGCCGTCACGTTCGCGCAGCATTTGGCGTACCGTAGCGCGCCGCGTTGAATGTTGCCACCAATTCAGCACATTATCGAGCGTTTCGCCACTGACGGTGAGGACGGACGTATCGAGGAGTCCCAAATCGCGCAAATGCAACATGACTTCCGGCACACCACCCGCCATGTAGGCTTGCACGGTGACATGGTTGCGCGGACCGTTGGGGAGCACATCGACGAGTCGCGGGACTTGGCGATTAATCCGCTCCCAATCTTGGACTGTAGGCCGTGGCAAGCCAGCTGCGTGTGCAATCGCAGGGATATGCAACAACAAATTGGTTGATCCCCCAAAGGCAGCATGCACAACCATTGCGTTGTGGATTGCGGCCGATGTGATGATTTGTTTGGTGGTTATTTTGCGTTTCTGGAGGTCAAGCACCGCATGTGCAGACGCAGTCGCTAATTCGAGCCAAATCGGTTGTCCCGAAGGGGCGAGGGCCGAATGCGGCAAAGCAATCCCCAACGCTTCGGCGACCACTTGTGATGTGGCGGCGGTACCGAGGAATTGACAGCCACCGCCGGGAGAGCCGCAGGCGCGGCACCCGAGTGCGGCAGCTTCTAGGAGCGACAATTCGCCTTGGGCAAAGCGAGCGCCAATGGTCTGTACTTTACCTGCATCCTCCCCATCAGTGGGTGGCAATGTGACACCACCAGGGACAAGAATTGTTGGCAGATTTGGGGTGCCTGCCAGTGCAATGAGCATTGCCGGCAGGCCTTTATCACAGGTGGCGACGCCGATTACGGCATGGCGGGTGGGCAGTGAACGGATGAGCCGGCGGAATACGATAGCCGCGTCGTTGCGAAACGGCAGACTGTCAAACATCCCTTCGGTCCCTTGGCTCCGTCCATCGCAGGGGTCGGTGACATACCCTGCAAATGGCATCGCATTATTCGCCCGTAGGGTCTCGGCGGCGGCGCGCATTTGCAAGCCCACTTCCCAGTGACCGGTGTGGTAACCAAGTGCGATTGCTCTGCCGTCGTTTTCGCGGATGCCTCCTTGGGTACTGAGGATGAGGACTTGGGTGCGGGTGAGTTCTGCGGGCTCCCAGCCCATGCCAACGTTTTGGGTCCAACCAAACAAATCACCACTCGGTGAGTCGCGTAGCATATCTTCGGTAAGCGGGAGTTCGCCGCTGGGTCCAGCTGCTTTTGAGATGATGTCAAACAAGGCTGGTGACCCACCTACCAGCGTCTCTAATCGTTCATTGCTCATCTGAATTCCTTTGATATATTTGTAATCTATTCTTGCACAAAAAAAGGAGTCATGGAATTTCGTGAAAGTAATGGTATGTGTGATGGAACAAATCGCATTGAGGTACCGTCTAGACCTGAGAACCGGTACTATTAACAACCCAAAAGGTGTTTGGAATACAAATAATTGACCAATAGGCGTTGGGGATGCTATAGTTATTCAAAAGGAGATGAATTTATGGGGCAACGCACTTTCATTTTAATTGTAATATTCTGTTGGTTGCTTGCAAGCTGTGCGACACCGGCTACGACAGCCATGCCGACAGATGTGCAACTGTCACAAGGTGCAGTTGATTCATTTGATTCGGTCCAAATTGGTTTTGAACCACAACGCGATGGCTTTTCATTTCGTAATTACGGTGCCAAAGCAGATATTAGTAATCTTACAAATAGCGATATGCAACGTTTGTTTGGTGACGCGGTGTGCAAGGTTGTGAACAATGATTGTTCGCTCATTCCTGCTGCCCGAATTTGGATGGAAGAAATTAATCGTGCGATGAAAACCGGCCATTGCGAAGGCATGGCGGTGTTGAGTCAATATTTTTATTATGGGGTGATTAATCCAAAAATGTTTGGTGGTGATACAGTCTCTTCACTGCAATTATCAAATAATCCACCACTCCAACGTGAAATTGCCTTTTGGTGGGCAACACAAGCTACCTTCCCGACCAGATCACATCGCGTAGTGACCGATCCAGTAGAAGCAGTCACCATGTTACGCGCTGGGTTGCGTAAAGATGCTGATGTAGCGCAACTCTACACCATTGGGATCTACCAAGCTGATTTTATGGGCGGGCATACGGTCACTCCTACTGGGTTACGTGATATTGATGCGTCGCATGTTGCAATCCAAATCTACGATAACAATATCCCCAACGAAACACGGGAAATAATGGTAGATATTGCCAAAAAATCGTGGACATATGCGGCCACAAATGTTGACGGTCAGTCCCGATCGTATTATGGCGACAGTGCTTCCAAAACCCTTGAATTAACCGCCGCTGCACCGCGGTTACAAACACAAGTTTGTCATTTTTGTCCAAATAACCAAGTTGCTGAAAATGTCGATAATTTAACGACATTCTTCTTTTCAACTTCTGCTACTGTAGCGACATCGATAAGCCAACAATTCTCGGCTTATTTTGTTGACGGATTAGGGCGTCGAGTTGGGGTTGTGTTGGGGAAAGCGTATAACGAAATTCCCAATGCCCAGATTGGCTTTTTGCGCGGTGCCCAAGACCAATGGTCGCCGCTTGGAATGCCGATGCTTTCTGTACCGGCAAATGTCAGTGGTTCACTGCGCATTACGGGACTGCAAAATACGCCAATCAACATCACTGCGTTTGGGCAAGGCAAAGTGGTTGCACTGCAGAATTTGTTAGTTGATTCAAAAATTGCGAGCGAAATAAGACTTGATCAAGTAGGTGGTACTGTTGCAATTGCGAGCGGTACACAGTCGACTCCCGATATTTATGTGGGCTATAGTGAAAATCAACAAAATGTTGAAATGATGGTGAAAGGTGTGGTCCTCCAAAGAGGTTCGAAAGTGGCGGCATCGGCCAACAAACAGACGAATACCATGTCAATGTTGACGAGTGATCATCAAACAGCCAATGTGAGTATTTCTGCAGAAAGTAAAACAAATAATCCACCTGTCGAATCGCAAACAACCGTCACTACCGATGACCAATCGCTTTCTCCGATCCTTGATGGGTTGAACCCTGCTCCTGTTCAAGATAATCAGGCACAACCCACTCCTGGCTCGATAATGCCTTCAGAAACTCCTGTGGCAAGACATGACACATCGCGGCCGAATCGGACTGTAGCGGCGCCAACATCATCACGGCCTTTCGGTGATGCATCTACGGTAAATAACGGCAAAGATGATGACACGCATGGGCACGGACCATCAAAAAACGATGGTAGTAACGGGTGGTCATCCCACGATGATTCATCTATCGTCACTGATACACTGAATTTGTCACCTACTAATATCGCTGGTGGGAATGACACACACTACCGACCCACATGGTCAAGTGGTGAGAATCGCCCAACTCCTGTACGTGGTGGTGACACTGGGGATGGTGGCCAGCCGCGCCCCACACGCGGTAGTGGTGACACTGGTGATGGTGGTCAGCCGCGCCCCACACGCGGTAGTGGTGACACTGGTGATGGTGGCCAGCCACGTCCCACCCGCGGTAGTGGTGACACTGGTGATGGTGGTCAGCCGCGCCCCACACGCGGTAGTAGTGACACTGGTGATGGTGGTCAGCCGCGCCCCAC
>CALQBW020000191.1 GCA_943328915.2 Singulisphaera sp. GP187
GCTATGCTTCCCGTCATCAACAAACCTTGGTTTTGGAAGAACCACAAGTAATATTCCCAATCCCAAGGCTTGAAACTGTGATCTGGCCGACTATAATGGGAGATTTGCGAACCAAGGTTTGCGCGAATTTCGTTGATCGACCAAAAAATACCGGGTGTGCTTATGAGGAACCCAATGATGGTGCCTGTGACAATTATTGCCCCATTCTGGAAGAGTATGCGCCAGGCACGTTGCTTGAAAAGTGGCCACTGCATGAGTGCTGGAATAATCATCGCAGCGGCAAGATTGTATTTCGTACCGGTAGCGAGTCCACAGACAAGCGCAACGATCCAGAGGTTTCGCGTGGTAGGGTTCTTATCATGGTGCCAGCAACTCCCCATAATGAGAAACGTAAACAGCCCGACCATAATGTCCGGTGTGATCATGCTACTTTGCTCTTGGTGGAACGGGAGCAAGGCCAGCCAGGCAGACGCTACAAACGCCGCCCACCCAAGTCGATATTGGCGTGCGTGCCAATATGCTGCACCGATGCTTGCCAATCCCACGCAAATCATGGTAATTCGACCATGGACAAACGGCATGCTGACTTTGGTGATGCGGTCGGTTGCATGGCTCAACACTGAAGGGTCTATGGGTACAAATAATTGCCCCAACCAGACGCCCAAAAATGTGACATAAACAGATAAATGAGGCCGGTCAAAATTATTGGGAATTAACGAATGAAAACGAAACATATCGAATAACATATTGATTACATATGGTTCGTCAGGATTCGGGGTATACGGAAGTGCAAAATAAACCATTGGCCAACGCAAAATGGTGGCGAAAATGAGAATAATACCAAGCGTTATATGATCCACATAGCGTTGCAATATCCGTTGAATTACATGTATCATTGAAACGTGCTCAATCTGATTATTGAATGCTCCGTTTATTATAAATTAATTTTTCGTTGCAGACGAGAATTTACGCTACGGTGCGTATCTTGGAGGAGGATAGAATGCGGTTAGGTGGACCTGTGTTTGGGAAATTTGATACTCCTGAAGCTTGGTTAGCTGAATTGAACCAGTTAGGGTATCGCGCTGCGTATTGTCCTGTTGATGAAAAAGCCAGCGATGCCACGGTGGCGCGCTTTCGTCAGGCTGCGGACGCAGCTGATATCGTGATTGCCGAAGTGGGAGCTTGGAGCAATCCAATAGCGATCGATGATGCGACACGGCGAGCGGCAATCAAGCTATGCCAAGAACGATTGGCTCTTGCCGATGCAATCGGTGCCCGTTGCTGTGTCAATATTGCCGGGTCACGCGGCAGCGAATGGGATGGTCCTGATGCCGCCAATTATGCCGCTGATTCGTTTGCTTTAATTGTCGACAGTGTGCGCACGATTATTGATGCCGTTGCGCCCAAACAAAGTTTCTATACGCTCGAAACGATGCCTTGGATGTACCCTGATTCCCCAGAAGTCTACGTCGAACTTATCAAAGCCATCAATCGTCCCCAATTTGCCGTCCATTTGGACCCTATCAATATGATGAATAGTGTGCCGCGTTTTTATGAACATCGTAAATTCGTGCAACATTGTGTGGATTTGTTGGGCCCGATGATCAAAAGCTGCCATATCAAAGATATGCTGATTGACCGTCCCTTTGTGGTGGCCTTGCGTGAAACAGCCCCGGGGCTCGGTATGCTCGATTACGTGGCGATATTACGAATTTTGGCGACGCTTGATGGTGAAACGCCATTGATGCTCGAACATCTCGCCGAAGCCCACCAATACACCGCAGCAGCACAGTATGTGCGGGGTGCGGCGCAGCGTGCAGGGTTAACGTGGCGGTAGTTTTTTAAGGGGCGACAATGGTGATTGGGATAATATAAGTATTATTGTCGCTCCCTGCCAATGCGATTCGTTGATCGGTTTCGGCCACATAAAACCCACAGACAACTTGATATTTGCCGGGGGGCAATGTGTCAGTAGGTAGATCGGCATTTGCGACGATTATTTCGCCAGCCTGCCATTGGCTCATTGGGTAATAGGCAAGCGGTGGTGTATTGCGCTCGCTGATTTTGGTACCATTTGCATCAAACAATTGCACAAATAGCAACGCCGAGGTTTGTGTGGGAGGAGTGTGCACATGAAAATAAGCATTGATGAGCAAAGCATCGCCAGTGGTTGTCAGGTATTGGGTTGGCATGAGTGGAGTGAATTGGGAGCGGAGTGATCCACGCCCGAGCCGTAGCCCCCAAATATCGACGCCATCGCTCCCTTGCGCATGATCACCGACTGCGTGCAAGGTTGTATTGATATCGTTGGTATAAATGTCATAGACCCAGCCACTACCCCCATCGCTATCCCCATTGATATGGCTGTGGGCGGTGGTGTTTTTGATGACCGTCGTAGGCCACATTTTGCGATTGACAATCAGTGTTTGTACGCCACTTGATTGCCAGTATGCAGTGTCTTGTTCCGTGCTGAGATTTGCAGGAGTCACCCACGGCTTATCAAAGAGGATGGTTGGTTCTATATCACCGATGGTAGGTGCGTTTTTAGGTGATTGTGCTACAAGCGCATTGATTTGGAGTGGGGTATACGTGCGTGTATAGTAGGTGCGTAAATCACTCCCGGCAATGAATGTTGGCGTGATAAGCACCATGGAAATGCCAATTCCCAATAGTTTTTTTTGTGGTATGGTGATTTGCGGTATATACGTAATGAATTGGGCAATACTATATATTGCCAGTACAATAACGATTGGTTGATAAAATAAAAAATTACGTGGGTAGTGCACCCCTTGGACAAAGAAAAAACAAAATTGGATAGCGGTAAACAAAAGTGCAGCTTCGATGTGTCGAGGCAATCGCCGGATTAGTATGATGCTCCCGATGACTGCGACGATTGCAATATAGGGTGATATCAACACACGACTAAACCAATCACCATATAAGGCAAAAGGAAAGCGGGCGGTGTAATTGCCTGCGACGGCGCTAACGTTTTGATAGTACGAAAGAATACGGATAAAGCCTTCAAAAAATCCAAGCCCGTTGACGACGAGACTCGGTGTCGTCAACGCAAATCCAGTGATGGTGCAGAGAATCATTCGGCCTGCTACGCGCCAATCGAGTGGTGCATAAGGGCGATGCCACAGCATCCAGACTAAAGGAATAACGAGTGCGATGAAATTGTATTTGGCACCAGCAGTAATCCCGGCGCAAAGTGCGAGCAGCATGGCCGTGTGCCGCGTTGGAGTTTTTTCGTATATACTCGCACCCATAAAAAACAAAGTAACCCCGAGACACGCCATGATGTCGGGAGCAAGTAACCCGCTGAATTCCATGTGATAGGTCACAAACGCCAATGTTAGACCGGCGATTATTGCATATGGGAGCGAGAGTATTTGTCTACCCCATACATATAATGCAACGCAACAGCTGGCCCCAATGATTGCTGAAACACTGCGGGCGGCGATAATGGGAGTAATCACCGAAGAAATCCGGTCGGTATCGACGGGTAATGATTGGACATCGTACCCGCGCCACCACGCATCGAACGCAACGGCAACGGCATAAAGGTTGTAGCTGAGGTGGGGACGCAAAAAATTCGTGAACAGCAAGTTGTGTTCACGAAATCCACGAAATACAAGGTCGATCACAAATGATTCATCAGGGTAGGGAATGTAGGGTAACCCGAAAGTAATTGCTGGTATACGTTGCCATAATGCGATGGCAAAAATAAATATCCCAACTATGCTGTTTACCCACCATGCTAATACGATTGACCTGCGCATAGAAATGCCTCTAAGAACCGATTAATAATACGTTATTATAGTGTAACTTTTGATTTTTATAGTAAAAAACGTGAAAATTCCAGATTGATTTTGCAAAAAGTAGTGAATTGTATACTTATTGTAATACAATTCACTATTTTGTGGTGAGGTAATTAACGATGGATGATTTTTTTGACGGCTTCGATGAGCCGGTCACCATCGTTGGGGGTGTTGTAGGCTTGGATTGCCACCCGCAAGAAGGTATGACCGTTCCACTGCACGACGGGGACTTCAATTTGGAATTCGTCCCATAGGCGGTGGTATTTGTACTGTTCGCCGGTGGGGACTGGGCAGAGTGCCATTTGGTTCCACCATAATGTTGATTCATCCGACACAGGGGTGAGTCCGGTGATGCCAGCAAATTCCTGGCGAATTTTCGAGCCGAGGGCATGACATGCGGCGCGCACTGCTGGCCAATTATTGGCGTGTTGGAATTCGATTGCGGCGGGAACAGCAAGCCAAGGAGCAGGGTCATTTGTGCCAACGTTTTCGTACATGTTGGTGAACCGGCTCCCGGTTGGCGGATGACGGGTTAAATTCCAACTACACACAAACGGCTCGAGCATATCTTGTTTGTCGCGACGGGCATACAAAAAGCCTGCGCCTTTGGGAGCGCACAGCCATTTGTGACAGTTGGCGGCATAAAAGTCGGGGTCGAGCGCTTTTAAATCGAGATCAATATGCCCCGGCACATGAGCGCCGTCGATAATGCTCAAAATCCCGGCAGCCCGGGCTCGTTTGATGATTTCGGCAATCGGGAAAATGAGAGCCGTGGCC
>CALQBW020000192.1 GCA_943328915.2 Singulisphaera sp. GP187
TTCTATTACATGACTATCGGACGTTGGTAAATAGCGAGTGCTTTCCGTCCTTAAAGCTGAATTTGGACGCCAGAACGCAATTAAATGAGCATCAGAAAAGTATCCGCTCAACGTGACGATTGAGCATAGAAATCGTATATATTATCCATTGGCACGACGCTTTGGGGCACACACTGCGTGAAAAAGGCAGTTATGTTCATGTATCGACGATTACCATTATGAACTGCACATGGCATATCAAGGCAAATAGGGGATGTTACACATTTGGTTCTGCTGACTATCAGTTTGACGATGATAAGCGGTCATCGATACGACCATATCGTCTGATATTTTGAGGAAGTCGCGTAATATCGTTGGATTTCGACATATGTATAGGTGAAGTTCATATACATTGGTCCAGCTTGGCTAGGTGGTGGTGGGCAAAATTGGCCATCACAGGGCGGTGGTGGTTCGAAGCAGTCAAATTCACATGGTGTTGGTACGACTAGACAGTCATTATCACATGGAGTTTCTGTTGGAGGGGGGCAGTCTTCTGTACATGGTGTTTCTGTCTCTGTCGGTGTTTCTGTCTCTGTCGGTGTTTCTGTCTCTGTCGGTGTTTCTGTCTCTGTCGGTGTATCCGTAATTGTTTCTGTGGGCGTATTTGTTGCAGTAGCGGTCGAGGTTTTGGTATTTGTGTTGGTTTTGGTGTTGGTGGGCGTTGCGGAATTGGTAAGTGTTACGGTATTGGTTTTGGTATGCGTTGCGGTATAGGTGTAGGTGAGCGTTGCAGTATAGGTGTTGGTGGGCGTTGCAGTATTGGTATTTGTATTGGTAGGAGTACTGGTATTCGTGTAGGTTTTGGTTACCGTTGCCGTATTGGTGTTGGATTTGGTGGCAGTCAGGGTGTTCGTAAGAGTGTTCGTCTCAGTCGATGTATTAGTCCTGGTACTCGTAGATGATGAAGTGGCAGTCTCAGTTTTGGTCAAAGTTGCTGTATTCGTCAGTGTATTTGTGGGTGTATTTGTCGCTGTCCAGGTATTTGATGGTGTGGGTGTATTTGTTGCGGTTTGGGTATTGGTTTTGGTGTACGTCGCGGTACTAGTGTTCGTCGCGGTTTTTGTGTTCGTTGCGGTATTCGGGTTTGTCGGTGTTTTCGTTGCCGTGATTGTTTTGGTATTGGTTTTGGTTCGAGAATTGGTAAGTGTAGAAGTATTGGTTGCGGTTTTGGTCGAAGTGCTCGTGGGAGAGTTTGTGAGTGTATTGGTTGGGGTTGGGTAAGGATATGCCGTGGTAGACGCGGTAACCGTGGCAGTTGTAGTGGGGATTGGATATGAAATTGGAGTAATCGTCGCGGTTGCAGTAGCCGTTGCGGTATTGGTAAACACCGCTGCAGTTAACGTCTGAGCATAAAAAGTCGGGCTGCGCCGGGCTAACATCGTGAGTGTCATATAGAATGGCGTCCGCGTTTGGGTAGCGGTTTTTGTCGGGCTTAAATACGGCGTTGCGGAAGGTAATGTCGGAGTGAGTGTGACGGTGTATGTTTTTGATGGCGTGGCTGTTTTTGTCACTGTTGGTGAATTTGTCGGTATCGCGGTGGATGTGTAGCTGATTATCTGCAATACTTCTGTATTTGTCGGAATCATCCCAGCCCGCAATGGTCCCTTGGTTGCGGTGGCCGTAGGTGGCAGGGTAGGACTAAATGTCTGCGTATTGGTTGGTGATAATGTGAAAGGTATAGCAGTCGGTGTGGAAACTTTCGATGGAGGGTTTGTATTGTTATACAGATGGGTAATACTGAATGGGGATAATGCACCACTCGAAATTGTTAAATCATCGACCATCCCTGTAAACCCGCCCATACAACAGATAGGTTCGTTTAGGTAAGGATTGTACCCGACATACATTGGATTAGTCATTGTGGGGACTACGGGAATTGATTGCGAACTTACTAAGACTGAGTCAATGTAAAAAGATAATATGTGCTGTCCAGTAATTGGAGCTATATCGTTGTAAGTACAGGCATAATGATGCCAGCTACGATAATCTGTCGTGTTTTCGGCGTAATAACTGGCGTCAGGTAGTGATATGGCATATAGCGTGTTGTTTTCTGAGTTGATGAATGTAGCCATACAAAACGGCATTGGGCTATGTTCGTAATCATAATCATACCCCATATAAATCCCTTGCCCGTTTGTATTTGCTTTTGCAATGACGTTGTTTTTTCCACGCATGGTGTTAGGAATACTTGCCCAATACGCAAGGGTAAAACTTTTTGGCAATGGTTTGTCGATACGCATGCGATTGTCTTCTGTGCTCGAAAAAATCGCTGCAGCACCGTTATGATCAGGACCAGCATAACGCAGTGACGGTTTCGCAAAATCAGGACATCCACCGTTTTTTGGACCACAGAGGGCAGTGCCCCCATTCGGTGATTTGCTTGCGAGTTGGTAATCTGGCAATAAGTCAGTGATCACAGAGCATTCTGGCATGTATGGATAACAATTCGTTATTTGATCGGGTGTAAGGGCATGATTGTATACGGTTATCCGTTCGATATCGCCAGTCAATCCATTCATGTTGTCATAACGACGTCCAATAATGATTGGTGCTACTGGTGGTGTGAAAGCGCTACGTGCTATATCTTGCCCGATAATCACATCATCCCGCCAGAGTGTTCGCACACGTGAGATGGGATCATAACTACACATATATCGGTGCCACTCAGTATCGGTGTACCACGAAGTACTGCGTAAATCATCACCAAAAAAACTGCAATAAGGACGATTTTCTCTATCGATTCCCATGACAAAATATTTACGGATAGCGCCAGGAGTGCCCGCGCTGAGCAACACATCGGAGTGGTTGAGGGTTGTGCGACGTGCCGAAACGTTGACGCTAAATGCTCCGGTCAAATTTGAATTTTGATTCGCAACTAACTCATCGCCTTTTAAATCGTTGAAATTTAAAATCAAGAAATTGCTTTTTCCGTTTGAAAGAGCATTGGATATCCCTTGTCGCGGGCATGTCCGTGCACTTCCGCACTTATATGATTTCGTCGGATCTGTATCGAAGAATAGTTCCTGTTCACTGAAATCAGACATTGTGAAATACCCGATTTGATTTGCCGTAAATTCAACTGCGCTACTAAGTGGTGTATTTGTTGGAATTACCACTGGTGTCGCTGTTGGCACTATTGTAACTGTTGGTGTCCCCGCTTGGGTATTATCTATCATCGCAAATAAGCGCCGGTCCCCAACTGCTACTCCGGTCACCATGTTATTTAAATTAAGTGTTGTGAGTGCATCGCTTATGTTGGTCGGGAAGTCCCCCCATGCAACGACCTTCCCGGTGCGCAACAATGCGACACTTTGGCGTTCGCCGGCATTGATAGATACAACATTCCCAGTACTGGCCAAATATGGCACTTCTGATTGGCCATAATCATTGCTATTTGCTCCCCACGCAATGACTTGATTGTTTTTGAGCAAGGCAATAATGTGATAATCACCAGCAACAATATTGGTTATTTCGATCGAATTTTGGGGAATAGAAAGAACGCCCTCCGAATTGTTTACGGCATATACGTTAACTGTTCCACTTTTCAGTAGTAATGCAGCAAATCCACGACCAGCTGCGATTTGTTTGATCGCAGTAATTTGGGGGATATTTATTAGATTTGACCAAACCCTGCCGTCAATCGTGAGAATCATCATGTGGGTGCCACGGACGGCAATTTCGGCTGCATTTTGTTGGAATGCACTTGGAATAGTACTCGTAATATCAAGACAGTTCGCACTATTTGATTGTGTTGCCCAGGCATGTACGCTGCGATCAATACCCAATACCATGCCGTAAGTGCCAACTGCAACTTGGTAATACTTGTCGGTGAGGAATGCGCTTCCATCACAGAGCGGAGCATCGCTTCGTCGATTGATATGCAGTGCACCGATACTATCAATCGTCGCGGTATAGCCCGTTGTCACTGCTATTTCACTCCCAGCAAATGACGTAAGGTTTGATATCCCTTTATTCGAGATTTCGATAAACTGCGCATGACTCGGTTTGATGAATGCAGTTGGGATGAGCGGTAATTCGGGAGCCGTTGGGGCAGCTGTTGGTTGCACAGTTTGGGTAGGCTCATCTGGATTTTGGGTCAAGGCTGCACTGAAATTTAAACCACCTGTGATTTGAAAGGGATGGATAAGATTATTTGGAATTGTTGTTTGCCCATCAGCATTGAGCCCCCATCCCACGGCCTGTTTATTCGATGTAATTCCCAATAAATGGTATGCCCCAGATCCGATACTTTGGAAGTATGTGGCAGGGGCATTGAGTTGCTGGTAATCGTTTTGGCCGAAAACAATTATTTGGCCAGTTGCAAGCAAGAGTATACTGTTTTTGGCGCCGGCAGCGATATCGACAACATTTGTGTAATTACCAATGTTGGTTTGTCCCATGTCATTCAGTCCCCAAGCGACAACTGTGTTGTTGCGCAAAAGTGCCAATGTATGCCATCCTCCGGCAGCAATTTTTGCTACACTTTTTAGGGGTGGTTGCAA
>CALQBW020000193.1 GCA_943328915.2 Singulisphaera sp. GP187
AGTGAAAGCCCCAGCCGCTTCCTTGTCGAAGTGCCACAAGTGCACCAAGCCGCATTCAGCACCCTGCTTGCAGACATTCCCCATGCCGCGATTGGGCAGGTCAACGATTCTCTGCATTTGACGGTGATGTCACACGGCCAGATTTGTATCGATAGCACAGTAGCAACCCTTGTCACCCAATTCAACACAGCGATTGTATGAAACAACCAACCGACAACAACTATGATGCCTTTGTGGCGCATTTAATCGTGAGCCTTCCCGAAATCGACCAGCAGATTAGCGATGTGCAATTTGCCGACGGTCATATCATTATTATTCGGGGCGATGAATCCGTGGCTGTTGATATTGAGCCGTTTGAGCGGGCCTATCGACGCCGCCCTGATGCGTTTGACGCCGTTATGTCGACATTATTGCGCGTCAGTCGTGGCGAAAAAGGGATCGCCGACCCTGGCTACCAAGCCATCGCGACCCAAATCATCCCCCAACTCAAACCCATTGCGCTCCTAGCAGAATTAATCGAGCGTGGTGCCGAACCCATCATTTACCGAGTCTTTTTGGCTGATTTAATCATTACCTACGCAATTCATGATGGCAAACGGTTGTCCTATTTAACCGAAACCCAATTGGCGCGCTGGAATGTCAGTGAACACACCGTGCATGCCCAAGCAATTACCAACCTCCATGACCGCTCACAACAGGTCCCGTACCACAAAGCTGGCAATGGATCGCACCAAATAGTGGTATTTAATGTCAATGATGGGCTTGATGCGGTGCGAATTTTGTTGCCCGATATTATTCAAACAGCGAGCATTGACATCCCTGGAGACATTATCATTGGCATTCCCAATCGTGACTTTTTGGTTGTTGTCAGTGATGATGATCCTGATCGTGTCGCAGCTGTGGCACTCCAAATCACCCGAGACATGCGCCAACACGCGCATGGTTTGAGCAATCGATTATTTACGATTAGCCACAACGAAGTGCGTGAATACAACGGCATGTAAGTATTGCAAGGAAGGAATTCACTATGGAAATAATTCTCTTCCTCCTCGCTGCAATTGTACTCACCTTGTGTGTGTTGGTCGGATTGTCAGCACGGTCTCCACTCTTTGTGTATGTGGCAATAACGGCAATGGTGAGCGGGCTCTTTTCTCCATTATGGCATTGGCTTTACGGCATTGTGTATGCCAGTGAATTAGTCTATATCGTGGGGCATACCTTGCCATTGGTTGCATTTTTGGGTGGGTGGGTGATGGTATTCCCCACAATTCTTATTTTTGCGATACTCCGCCGCCATCTCGTTGAAATCGGCTATGTCGGGATATGGGGGATGATTGGGGGCATTTTTCTATTCTTTTGGGGGATTGAAGGACTCGGTGCCCAATTTGGCATCTGGTCTTACGACAACGAAATCACGGCGTTAGGCATCCCAACAACCTTTTTTATGGCATTGCTACACACGTTGTTTGCCATCATTTTATTACGCATGATGTTTGAATATTGGCGAGTGGCAGTCGTGACCACTCTGCAAATTATCCCGATTCTATTTGGGTTGCAGATTTTATGTTACGCAGTGATTGGCGCGCCATATTATGCCATGTCAATGCTCACCGGGGATAGTGGTTTGACATCGTTTGGGATGATGTCCTCGGTCATTTTGGCGCTCTGGGGCATCCACATTACGATTACATCGTTATTGCATATCCAATTCCCAACGGGTAATACAATTGGAATGCCAATTATTGACTTTGCGGTGATCGAAGAGCTCAGCCACCACGAACAACAAACTCCGCCGAACGAATAATTTTTCAATATTAGAATCCCCAATACCACAGTTTTTGCGTGGTGTTGGACATATTTTTTAAAACCATCACGCTTACGTGCGGCGACGACAGACCGCAATACCATCACGGATGGGCAAAATCACAGACTCGAGATCGATATGATGCATGATGGCACGATTAAATTCTTGAATCCCGCGCACAATTGGCGCGGCTTCATCGGCTTCTTCGAGTACCAACGCATTACACAACACATTGTCAGCCACCAAAATCCCACCGCGGCGCAATAACGGCACACACAATTCCAGGGCTTGCAATGCTTCTTTTTCGTTGTTGAGATGGCGCAAAATATCAAGGAAGATCAAATCGAATGGGCCACGCATATTTGCCAATTCGCGAAACCAATCACCTTCGTGAATCGAAAATCGGTCGCTATACCCAGCTTTGGCAACCCATTCACGGGCGCGGGTATAGCGTTCGGGGTCTTTTTCGATGGCAGTCAAACGCCCATCAGGGTGTTGTACCAATGCGCGGAGTAACCAGATAGCTGCATACCCCGTTGCAGTGCCAATTTCGAGGGCGTCCCGTACTCCACTCGTCCGTGCGAGCATATACAAAAACTGACCTTCGACGGCGCCAACGAGGGGCCAACCATGTTCACGGCCAATCCGTTCCATTTCGTTCAGGGGTGAAGGGCGAGGCGGCATCAGGCCACTCAAATAATCTTCGATGGCAGCATTTGTGATATCGTCACGCATGACACACTCCTTTTCATGGTATATCGGGCAAATTGTACCATAACATGTGGCGATGTATAATAGGATTAATAGACACAGAGGGAGTGAACCATGAACACAGATGCAAACATGCCGCGCTACGACCGTATCGTATCGCTGGTGTTATTAGTTTTGTTGGGGATGGCCGTGGTGTTTTTGGTGGACATCAACCCCAACATCATCAGGGCCAAACTAGGAGGCGATCTACCCGTCATCACCGTATCGTGGGTGATTTTGGCGGCCATCGTGGTGCTGATTAGCACCGGCGCCGATTTGTTTACCCGCGACCACCCCCAAGTCCACGCCCGCCCCTTGTGGTTACTTAACTTGCGCTTCACCGTGATTGAGCTAGCGCCGGGGTTTTGGATTTTGCCGGCGCTATCCGTGATTACCACCTTCACTTTTTTTCGCTTGTTTAGTTCTGGACTCCAGATGTTGGCGTTTGTATTGGCGTTGATTTCGACTGGTATATTGTTGCTGGCATCACTTGTCGCCCAACATTATTCGATGGATCGCCAGCCAGAAATCCGCCAAGTGGCCCTCATGGTCCTGCAAGGGCTAGCCTTGTTGATGGCATTTGGTTTGTTTAGTGCTATTTACTACGCCCATTTGCGCACCCTCTACTCGGCAGTATTTGTGGGTAGCTGTGGCGCATTGCTCGCCTATGCCCAACTACAATGGACCCAGACCAAAGCCAATCTCGGTTTGCTTTCACTGATGGTGGGATTTATTTTGGCGCAGGCCTTGTGGGCGCTCAATTATTGGTCGGCACCATTTTTGTTGGGTGGCGCGTTATTATTGGTAATTTTTTATGTGGTGACTGGTATGCTCCAAAATTCGCTCACCGAAAATGCCAGCACGCGAACGTATTGGGAATATGCCATCATTGGCAGCGTGTTGATGGTTGCCATCATCGTCTCGGTGTTGTAGAGCCGCAGCCTGTTGCTTTACGTCAATGCGAGATGCGCTGTGTCTCACGCGGAGGCGTTACAGTATTATAGGATTGTCATTGTCTCGCACAGGGCACACAGAGGGCGCAGAGTATATTCACTTTACGATTCCGACTTCCTGCTTCCGACTTCGGTTATCTCGCACAGGGCACACAGAGAACGCAGAGTACACAAACACGTGGGGAAACGCTGGGTATAATCGCCCCACGCGTTTCCCCATTTTCAATTTTCAATTTTCAATTCTCCATTATATCAATAGGTCGTCCAGCCCCCATCTACGGCTAACACCGTCCCCGTTACAAATTTGGCATCGTGCGAAAGTAGATACGCGGCGGCAGCGGCCACATCCTCGGCGCTCCCAAAATCGCCCGTCAGTGGTTGCAATTGCGTGAGCCGCGCCCGAATATGATCGTTTTGTTGGGCGCGTTGGCTCATCGGCGTGGCAATCAAGCCAGGCGCAATCACGTTGACCCGCAGCCCTTGGGGGGCATAATAGCCGGCCATGGCCCGGGACAATCCGATAATTCCTGCTTTGCTGGCGGCATATGCGTGCGTGGCGAAATCAGCGTCACCGCCCACCAACCCCAACACCGACGCCACATTCACAATCGCTCCCCGACTCGCCAACAATTGCGGTAAACAGGCCTTGCTCATTACAAATTGGCTGGTGAGATTCATCTCGAGGGTAGTGTGCCAGCCATCGATGGTACATTCCCCTACTGGGCCATCGCCAAAGCGTCTCCCACTCCCCCCAGCCGCATTACACAGCCCATCGATATGCGGGATTTGGGTCATGGCGGCGAGCACCGCCTGGGCATCGGTCACATCGAGGATGAACACGGTCGCCGCTATGGCCAACGTCGCAAGCCCAACGGCATCCCGATCGACTGCAATTATCTGGGCGCCTTCAGCGTGTAATCGTAACGCCGTTGCGCGGCCAATGCCACTTGCAGCCCCTGTCACTACGATGATTTTTTCCGCAAAACGGTGCATGAGCATATCCTTATGGGAAT
>CALQBW020000194.1 GCA_943328915.2 Singulisphaera sp. GP187
AGATTCATACGTTATCAGCGCAAGCGTAAGATGTATTTTGCCCCGTATCGACTCAACAACCTGATGGTAACGTACGATTTCTCGTTCGTATCAGGTGAATGACACAGTTATGACATGCTGTTGGGGGCAACCCGAATCGTCCCATCAGCGGTACAAGTGACTAATCCCGGCGGGCCACCTCTGACTTTGCGCACGCCACTGCGCCGACAATAATCGATATCGACCGCCAGCTCGTTGCGTGATTTGCTGTGATAGGCGGCGAGGGCTGCCGCTTGGCGCATCACGTCGGGCGGCACTGGGCGCCCTTGGGTTTTGATGATGACGTGGCCGCCAGGCATACCCCGGGCATGCATCCAGATGTCTTGGGATTCGCCGATGGTAAAGGTCACCAGTTGGTTTTGGTAGGCATTGCGCCCACAATAGACGACGAAATTGTCGAACGAAAAGCGCAACGGTGGCAGCGGTTTGACGCGGGCTTGGCGGGGCACATCGGCGGCGCGCACCCAACCGGCATTGAGGGCGTCACGGGCGACAGATTCGATAGCTTCGAAGCTTTCCGCTAACTCAAGGAAGGTTAATGTCTCGTCGATGCCGGCGAGTTCGTCAGTGGCTTTTTGGATGCGTTCGGGCAAGCCGGCCAGGGCTGACTTGGCTTTGTCGTACTGCTTAAAGCGCTCTTGGGCTTGGAGTGAGGGTGGCACGTGTGGCGTTAGGCTTATCGTTTGCTCCTCGACGACCAGACTACTCATGCTGGGGGTAATGTCGTGGATGTAGGCATAGATCATCTGCCCTTCCCAGCGCAATTGTTCGAGGGCTTCAGCCTTGGTCATTTCTTGGTTGAGTGCAGTGAATTGACGCATTACTCGCTCGCGGTGGTCGCTTATCCGCTGAGCTAAGGCGTCGCGGCGGCGGCGGTAGTCGCCGAGCGCTTCACGAGAGGCCACATAGGCGATGATGGCGTCACTGACGCTGGCGATTTGCTTAAAGTGACCTTTGTGGGTTAGTTGATAGGCGGCAAAAAACTGTGGCACGCCATATTCGTCGTGAATAATCGACGGCTGCGCCGAGGCTGCAAACATGGCGGCCAGCTGCGTCACACTCTGGGTGGCGTCGTCGTCACCGCGAAAGGTCGCTTCGCGCGCCATTTGCGGTGACACACCGCGGTAGGTGCTGACGATGGCTTTGGCGATGTTGGGCTCGTGGGCGAGGGTGGCCAGAAGTGGCGTGACATCGCCTGGTCGGGGGTCGGCTTTGTCGGGGATGGGGGGGATGGTGTAGGGGTGTTGCGGCAGCGCTACGCGACGGCTCATCTGTGAATTGACTCGTTTGACACATTCGATGACGGTGCCCTGTTCGTCGACGAGGAATATATTGCTACGCTGATCCATGATTTCGATGATGAGTTTGACGGTGACGAGTTCTGTCACTGGTTCGTCGGGGTTGCGTGGTTCGAGTGGTTTGGCTATACTAAGCGATATGATGCGTTCCAAGTCGGGTTGCGCTACGGCGATTATGCGGCCCCCTTCGACATATTTGCGCAAAAGGAGCAATAACGGCGTGGCTTGATCGACCCCACGGGGGATGCGTTGGCTGTGCAATGCGAGGCGGGCGAATTTGGGGTGAGCTGACAGCAACAACCAGCGGCGCTGGCGTTGATGGTATAGCTCCAGCGCAAGGCTCAAGGGTGAAGCAATAACACTATCTTGAATTTTTGCACCAACAAAAGCTTGGAGCTCGTGGCACAGGGCCGTTACGGCTAATGTATCGATTGTCATAGCTGTTAGTATACCAATATGATGACACACGACAACGAATTAAATCCGCTGTTGCGTGGCGACCGCCCGCAACCATTGATGTTGGTGATTTCGGGACCGTCAGGTGTGGGTAAAGACGCCTTGCTGGCACGCCTACGTCAATGTGATGAAGAATTTCAGTTCGTCGTGACGGCCACCAGTCGCCCACCACGTGATGGCGAAGTCGATGGGGTCGATTATTTTTTCTATGACACGGCAGGGTTCGAAGCCTTGATTGCGCAAAACGAGCTGGTTGAATGGGCGGAAGTGTATGGTCATTATAAAGGCATCCCCAAGCAGAGCATCCGCTCGGGACTTGCATCGGGACGCAACGTCATTTTGCGCATTGATGTCCAAGGTGCGGCCACGCTGAAACGACTCGTGCCCGGCGCAATTCAGGTCTTTTTGGCCCCGGGGAGCATGGAAGAACTCCACAAACGGTTGCTCGGGCGTGGGACTGAATCCCCCGAACAATTTGCCCGTCGGATTACCCATGCCGAACGAGAAATGGCTCAAGTTGGCGCGTTTGATTATGTAGTTTTCAATCGTTCCGAACGTTTGGATGATGCGGTGAGCCAAATTCAAGCTATTATGAAGGCAGAACAACAGCGTGTCCGCCCTCGTCGCATCTCTCTGTAGTCAACGAAAGTGAGTCCTGTGATAATGAATATGCAATTACGCCTGCAAAACGATATGAAAGAAGCAATGCGTGCCCGTGACCAGTTACGGGTCGAAACGTTGCGCATGGCGATGAACGCCATTAAAGTAAATTTTGATAATTTAAAAAAACAAGCCTATGATGCCGCTGGTGGCGAATCCAATATGGCAGCAAGTACCGCGGCTGTTGATGCGGTGACACTTGCCGAACCACAAATGATCGAAATTATCATCAAAGAAGTCAAGCGCCGGCGTGAATCGGCAGATATGTATCGCAAAGGGAATCGCCCAGAACTTGTCGCCAAAGAAGAACAAGAAGCAGTTATCCTCGAATCCTATCTGCCACGTATGTTGAGTGCTGACGAACTCCGCCCACAAATAGAGGCTATCATCCAAAATGTTGGTGCCAAAGGTGCGGCAGATATGAACAAAGTAATGCCTTTAGTGATGCAACAATTCAAAGGCCAGGCCGAAGGACGCATCCTCAATCAAGTTGTCCGTGAGCTGTTGAGTTAACTATGAAAATGCCCACACTGTCTTTATTCACCCCGTACATTGCCCCTACTCAACGCATGTTGTGGAGCGCGGCTGGTGTGCTTGCGGTTTGTTTTTGGGCAGTATTTACGGTACAACCAGCGTCAGTCCAAGGGATTGTCGTAGGGAGCCCCAGTTCTGTGAGTGTGCAAGCACCGCGGCAAGTGACGTTTGTGAGTGATGTGCTTACGACTCAGTCACAAGAAGTGGCTGCCGCCGACCCCGAACTCATCCAAGCGACCATTGATCCCTATTTATTGTTGAATCAACGGGTGCAATTAGTAAATTTGCTCGACAGCATCGAAAAAATACGTGGGAATGGTGAACCTTGGAAAAACCGCATGCAAAAGCTCGACGAACTGGATATGATGCTTGATGTGGACGTTATTTCCCACGAAATCGCCCAACAACTTGCTGATCTCCCTGTGGCTGAATGGGAAAAACTACGCACCCAAATTTTGGTGATCTATGACCGATCACTCAATGACGTCGGCAATCGCATCGATGCGCGATCAATGCAATTATTGACTACATCAATTATCCCCGCGTACATCATAAGTGGCACACCCGCAGCGCGCGGCGCCTTGATTTTGCGATTTATAACACCGTTTATCCAAATCAATGTGGCGGTCGACAACGCGCGTACCCAACAGGCCCAATCGGCAGCCCGTGCCGAAGTCGCACCAGTAACAGTTGCTATCCAGCAAGGCGAAAACATTGTACGGGCCGGCGACGTGGTTACCCCGATTATTCTCGAAAAACTCACTGCCCTCGGTGTTTTGACCATGCGTGTGACTTGGTACGAGATTTTAGGTCAGATTCTCTTGGCTGCCGTATTGGCAATTGTCTTTGCAACTACGTTGTGGCATGTTGATCGCAATGCGGCCACACGCGCCACCGAATTATGGGCGTTGGTCATTTTGATGATTGTGGCAGTTGTGTTGACACGGATTGGTGCAGGCGTTGCCCCGATGTTGGTTGCTGCATCACCATTAGTAATGGCTGTGTTGCTTATCTCGACGTTTTATGGGCTTCGCAGTGCAATGCTTGTCACCATTACATTGGGCTTTGCGGTGTTTTTGATTGGAAGGGGTTCATTGGCACTTGGATTGCCGCCCTTTGTGGCGGCAATCATCGGGAGCATCATGACCCGCCGCGTCGAACGTTCCCTCGCGTTTGTGGTGGCAGGTGGCGTGGCAATGCTGTTGAGCATGCTGACTGCCTTGGGTGTGCTATTGATGATTGAGCACCAGTCCGATTGGAATGCAATTTGGCCACTGCTGGCAATAAGCGGTGGTGGCGCAATGTTGTCGGCGTTGTTAGCACTGAGTTTATGTGGGATTTTCGGGACACTCGCGGGCATGGTGTCGGGGTTGCAATTACTCGAACTCGCACACCCTGCCCAACCACTATTGCAACGCCTCGTCCGTGAAGCGCCCGGTACGTATTATCATAGTATTGCCGTAGGGAATTTGGCCGAAAGTGCGGCCGAAGCGATAAATGCGGATGGCTTGTTGCT
>CALQBW020000195.1 GCA_943328915.2 Singulisphaera sp. GP187
TAGCAATGATTTTGTGGTAGCAAGTGAAGGTCATGTCAAGTGGATCGAAAACTGGACCTTGTCCCCTAATCAATCATTAATTGATATCGCCAGCTATCGCGCCCCAGAACGCAAAGCGGGCATGCCCGAAACCAGCACCAGTGCGATTTACGCTATTGGCGTGCTCTTTTTTGAAATGCTGAGTGGGATGCGACCATTCACTAGTGACTCAGTCGATGATATCGCCCAACTGCACGAACAAAACGATATCCCTCCTGTATCGAGTATCCTCCCAGAAGGGTGCCCACCCCAAATTGATGAATTGATGATGCGCTGTACCGCCCGTAACCCTGATTACCGCCTCCACGATTGTGATGAATTACTTGCCCTGATTGAGCGTGTACGGCGGGCATTATTGATAGACAATGCCCATACACCAGCACCATTTGGCCAAGGCAATACCGATACTACCGCTGCATCTACCTACACGAACGTTCAACCCCGCCGAAGGAATGGGATGAACCGTTGGATAGTTCGATTGATTATCTTCGCAGTGCTTGGTGGTGTAGGATGGGTTTTTGGACCGCAATTGCTGGCATCACCCGTCGTCAGCAAGCTTTGGCAAAATATTAGCAATGCCAGTGCCGAAGCATCGTCTAGCAAAATAATCATGCCCAAATGGTTGGAATCGATTATTAATGGCAGTACTGCGGTTGATGCCCAAACATTGCAAGTCACAGGTGATACCCAACTCGCCTTACAAAGTGATCCTGACAGCAAAAGTGCCGTCATCAGTCAAATCCCCGCAGGCAGTAAAGTGTTATGGCTTGATGGGCCGCGCACTGCTGATGGGACAGCTTGGATTCACGTGCAATATACCGGAAGCGATGCAAAAATAATCGATGGCTGGGCGCCACAAAATCGCCTTGTTGCGCCAACACCCTAATTCTGAATGATATGAGCATACTGGCATGAGTCTACCAAGCGCAATTCTGGCACAATTTCAACAATCAAAACGCATGGTAGTCGTCACTGGTGGTGGGATGTCAGCCGAAAGTGGGATCGCTTCGTTCCGACAAGCGCTTATAGGCCCTTGGCTCAATTACGATGTACGTGATTTGGCCACCCCCCAAGCATATGCCCGTAACCCCAAATTAGTCTGGCAATGGTACGATTTTCGCAGACGGCTTGCCGAACAAACCAAGCCAAGTCCCGCCCATCATGCCCTTGTTGATCTTGAACAACATATTCCCGAGTTTTTGTTAGTAAGTTTGGCTATCGATGGACTCCATTGGCGAGCTGGATCCCGTGACATGGTGGAATTCAACGGGTGTGTCCAACGCACACGCTGTGTCGAAAACGGACATCTTGGGGATTGGGACGAGGAAGGCGAAACGCCACCACACTGCCAACGCTGTGGGAGCCCGTTGCGCCCAGATGTGGTGTTACTCGGTGAAGGGTTTGCCCGCAACGATGTAACACGTGCAACTCGGGCAGTCGAACAATGTGATACCATTTTGTTTTTGGGAGAAATTAGTGCCCTCGACCCGGTGGCTCAGTTTCCGTTTATTGCCCAACGCGCAAACGCGTGTCGCATTGTCATTGCGCCAGATAATTCCGTATTCAGTCTGATGGCCAATCTTGTGTTGCAAACAACCCCTGGGCAGATTTTCCCCCAACTCATCGCCCAATTAACCGGTAATGGCAACTAACATGCTCTATACACCGCGTACGATAATTCGGGCTTGGAATCGGTATGATGATGATCGCTGTCGCTATTGGCCTGAATATCATGACCCACTCGAAGTGATTTGGAATCTGCAACGCCCCCAAGTTCCATTTTCGGGGTCTTGGTTGACTGATATTATTGGTTCACGTCGGCATTGGGCAGTGGACAGCCGTTCCGGCGATTTAATGGGGCGGATTTCATTGCGTGACATTGATAATGCAGCGAAACAAGCACGGTTGGGGATTACGTTTTCGGCATCGTATGTCGGTCGTGGACTCGGCACGGAATCCATGAAAGGCTTCCTCGATAGTTACTTCACCGACCTGGGATTTAGCCTGATGGTACTCGATGTGGCGGCACCAAATGAGCGTGCGGTACGGTCATATCGCAGTTTGTCATTTGAATATGTTGAAAGTGACTGGCGAAACGCCTACAATAGTATGAACACAACGATGCTTGACTCACCGAGCATCCTCCACCTCAACAAACATTTCCGTGTGGAACAACACGAAATGTGGGTTGAGTTTTATGAAATGCGGCTCACACACGATATGTGGCGCCAATATCGCGCACTACATCCTCGGGAGATGGATTAATGATGATACTTATACGTCGTTTGCTTGGCGCCCTCTGGCTATTGAGCCTATTGACTGCGTGTCAAATCGAAGGTGGCGTGCGAGACCGCACGCCGGTCGTCGCCAACACAAACAACACAACGTTGCAAGTCCCTACGAACCAAGCCGTGGCACAAGCGCTCGCCCAAAGAAATGATATCTGGGCAATCGGAGTCACAGATTTGCCCAACGATTTGTTTCCCTATGCCAACGACAGTGCATTACACCGCATCAATAGCATTGCGACTGAATTGCTCTACCCGTCACCGATTTTGACATACAACTATGGCTACACAACAACGGGGATTTTGACGCGCATACCCACCATTGAAAACGGCGATGTGCAAATCAATAACGTCTCGGTGTTTTTCGATGATGCGGGCAATATTACCACTACCACCACGGCGGTGATTACCCAAGTGCAACAACTTGCCATCACCTATCACTGGAACGACAAACTCACCTGGTCTGATGGTATACCCCTCACCGCAGCAGACTCGGTATTTGCCTATGATTTGGCACGCAAAAACGCCCCGCTCGGTGAAGAAGCCCGTTTGCTGCTAGACCGTACGGCCAATTACGAGAAAATAGATGACTATACCACCAAAGCCACCCTCCAGCCTGATTTGATTGGCTCCGGGTACTTCTTGAGTTATTGGACACCATTGCCCCAACATCTACTCAAAGACGTCGCGCCGGCTGATATTCGTACCAGTGAATTTGCCCAAAAGCCGATTGGCTACGGACCATATGTGATTGAATCACGCAGTAGCAACGAGATTCGCTTTATGCGCAATCCGCACTACTATGGCACGATCCCTGCAACGTCACAGGTCGTCCTGACGACAATGTCGGGGGTCGATATGATTCGTGCAAATCTCCAAAACGGCAATCTCGATGTAGCCGTGACCGATCGTGTGGCGGTCGACCAATATGCCTTTATCGACCAAGATGCCCGTGCAGGATTACCCGTCACCTACTTCAGGAGCCCTGTGTGGGAGCACATCGATTACAACCTCGATGTCCAAATCCTACAAGACATCGGGGTCCGCCATGCATTGGCCTATGGATTTAATCGGCAAGCGTTAGCCGATACGTTATTCAATGGCCGTTCGCCCGTGCTCGACAGTTGGTTATTGCCCGAACAGCGCGGTGAAGTACCGGTGGATCAATTAACCCTCTACCCATTTAACCCCGAGAAAGCGAATGCCTTACTTGATGCCGCAGGCTACCCAATGCGTGATAGTGGTGTCCGTGTGTCAAAACAAGGAGTAACCTTGACCCTCGAATTGGTAACCACCACCGGAAGTCCCCTGCGCCAAGAAATTGCCGAACACTTCAAAAGCGATATGAAAGCCATTGGCGTGGATATCAACGTCAAAACCTTACCCCCCGAAGAAATATTTGCGCCCAATGGTCCGCTCTTTTTACGTCAATTCGAATTAGCCTTATTTGCCTGGATCGCCACCCCCGACCCGGCGGGCTTACAATTGTGGAGCTGCAGTTCGGTACCAAGCGACATCAATGGGTGGGTTGGCAATAATTTTGCGGGTTGGTGTACACGTGATGCCGATTTTGCCGTAAAAAAAGCGGCGACGTCACTCGATGTTGCCGTCCAACACGAGCAATATTTGGCGCAACAAAAACTGTTCACCAGCGAACTTCCGTCGATGCCGTTGTTTCAACGCCTCGGTGTTGTCATCACAACCAATTCGATGAGTGGCGTCAAACCAGACCCATTGGCACCGATTACATGGAATATTGCGAGTTGGCAACATGTTTCTCGCTAATCCCCTTCTGGTAATGCGTCGGTAATGCCTCGGGCATAATATCGCTCCTACGGTAAAGTACAGGAGGATGATATGCGCGAGGCATCGGCGTTGTTAGCACTCGTCAGAATAGACGGTTTAGGTTCACAGCGAATTACCAAACTCATTGAGCTCTTTGGGAGTGCGCAAGATATTTTATACGCGTCCCCCCGTGAACTACACCTCAAAGGGGTGCCACCGCAGATTATCAGTGGTATTGTGCACCAAGCACGCGTGGATAACGACGCAAGCTATGACGATATCAGCCAACA
>CALQBW020000196.1 GCA_943328915.2 Singulisphaera sp. GP187
ATACGCCAAATACGTTTTTTGCGATTTGCTCCATGATTGCCAAGGTCTCTTTGTCAGATATATTCGCTGAAATAAGCTCTTC
This sequence comes from Singulisphaera sp. GP187, assembly GCA_943328915.2. Lineage (GTDB taxonomy): Bacteria > Chloroflexota > Chloroflexia > Chloroflexales > Roseiflexaceae > UBA965. The sequence goes on from CALQBW020000196.1 coordinate 83, forward strand.
AACGCTCATCAACGGGTCATGGTTGGCATCGTCTTTATAAAAAAACTCGGAAATCAGCGGGTCAAAATGGTGTCCTTCTGGGATGTGGGGGTGGCGCTTCAGGTACGAGCCGGTTGCGATACGACGTGTTACTACTTCGAGGGGAATCATCGTACACCGGCGCACTACCATTGTGTCATCGCCTTCGCCGGATGCGACAAAGTGATTGGCGATTTGCGCCCGTGTGAGCAACGCAAAGTTGTTGGCGGTGGTGCGGCCACTAATCATTCCTTTGCCCGCAATCACATTGCGCCTGACGCCATCGCCTGCAGTGATATCGTCTTTGCTCACGATAAGTGCCAAATCAGCGTTACTCAGATGGGCATAGATTTGTTTTGTTTTGCCTTCGGCAATGAGCAGACCACGTTGCATGGTTAGACCTTTTTGGCTAGACTGGCAATGAGTTCATCCCAGTGTATAAAAATCAACAAGTGTCCGGTCCCGGCCAGATACACACCGTCGTGTGCGGTAGCGTTTTTGTAATTGGTTTGCCACACGTACTCGTGTGATGGACTCATAAACGCCATACCAACAGCTTCCTTGGTGTCATGCGCGTAAACTCAACGTCACATTGCTTCGCCAATGGTAAATTCGGTGAAATAATTCAAAAACCCTTGCCGAAGACTCTCTGCTCATATGTCGCGAAATGATGCTCATTTGGGCGATTCGACATGGTTTTTTCGGAGGTAGTAAATGTGTTGCACGTCAACCAGATCCCAAATTCGCCTGCGTTGGCACCAATCTCATTCCAACTTTCAGTAAACAAACGAGCGGTGGTACCTAAATTCGGGGATATTGTTGCCTAGTGAGTTTCCCCAACGATAAAAGCAGACACATTTTGGAGGTCACGTACTGCGGCAGGAATTACACCAGAGATAATGTGAATGCATATCACCAGTTCGGATACCAAATATGCCAACACCAATACAGTAGGTTATGCATGCTGAAAAGAGACGCAACACTCACGGTACCACGCCGAGTGTAGCGAGGACCGCCAAGGCATGATGCAGCCAATTAGTGAATCTACATCCTGGTCTGCGGTCGAAATGCCAAAGCCAGGCAGGTCAATTAGTATCACACGTACCTTGTGCTGATCAAGGATTACGGTATTGGGAATTTGGTTGCGTGCACAGGGGAGTTTATGACAAATGAGTACCGGGTTGCCGTCCTGCGGACCACTGTCGCTATAGGCGACAATCCGGCTATCAGGGCGCTGGATACAGTCATAAGTGGTGCTCATTGCAATGCAACTCCTTGGCCTGCAACAACCGCCCCGACAATGCAGGCGGCAGGGACTGCCATGCATGCGGCACGGACGGCATCTGGCGGTACAACTACCAGCATGCCTAACCCCATATTGAACGCATGGAACGCGACGTCTTCTGTTAGGTGCCCGGCTTCCACCAGGAGTTCGAAAATAGGGGGGACCTGCCAACTGCCACGTGTGATGACTGCGCCACATCCTGCCGGCAAAATCCGAGGTAAGTTGTCAACTACCCCACCGCCGGTTATATGGGCTAACGCATGGATGGTAACGCCTGCAGCGGTGAGGGTGGTGTATTCGGGAATGTAGCAGCGGTGGGGTACCAGCAATGCTTCTCCGACACTCAGACCATGCAGTCGGTCAGGGCGAGCAACATACCCACCAAGGGCTGGTGCGATGTTGCGCGCCAACGAAAACCCATTGGTGTGGAGGCCATCGGCAGGCAAGGCCAAAATAATATCTCCGACGGCGACATCACGTGGCAACATTGCATTTCGATCTACCACACCTACGATGGTTCCTGCCAAGTCAAAAGTATTATCACGGTAGACACCGGGCATTTCTGCTGTTTCACCACCGAGCAGCGCGCATCCGACTGCTTTGCAGGCCGCTGCAAGACTTTGAACAATCGTTGCGACTTGTTCTGCTCTGAGGTGATCAACCGCAATATAATCAAGGAAGAATAGTGGGCGCGCCCCTTGCACCAAAATGTCATTGATACAGTGATTGACTAAATCCGCGCCGATGGTACGGTAGTCATTACATGCCGCAGCAACCAATGTTTTGGTGCCGACTCCGTCCGTCGAGGCGACAAGCATCGCGTTGCCGAGATCACTGACGGCTTTGCTCAAATCAAAGCAACCGCCAAACGAACCTAAACCGGCAACTACCGCAGTGGTATAGGTAGATTGCACTGCGGCGGCCATCAAAGCAACTGCTCGATTCCCTTCGGCGATATTGACACCTGCTGCGGTATAGTCGTTCATCAGAAGCTCCTGTAAACAAACGCATGTGGAACGGGAGAGATATTTAAAAATGAATCCGACGGCGCCATAAGGCAATGCTTTGTAATAACCCAACTGCGGCAAACGAAGTAACAGTAAAGCTACCCCCATATGAAATAAACGGTAAAGGAATCCCGGTGATAGGCATAATACTCATATTCATGCCGGCATTGACCAACACGTGACACAAAAACATCGCTGCAATCCCGGTGGCCATCAACCGCCCGAATAAATCTCGGGCATTTGCCGCTATGTCGAGCGCTTGCCATATGAGAAGACCAAGCAACAGGAGCATCACCCCAGTCCCCACAAACCCTAATTCCTCACTGGTAATGGCAAAAATGAAGTCTGAATACTGGACAGGCAAATAATTGCCCTGACTCATCACCCCATGGGTCCACCCTTGCCCAGTCACCCCCCCCGATCCGATAGCGGTCAGTGATTGAATGATGTTCCACGCACCTGATTTGAGGTCGGGGTCGTATTTGATTGGGTCAAGAAAGATGAGTAAACGTGTGCGCTGATACGGTGCCAATATATAGGTCCACCCAAAATAAAACACTGGGGCAGCGACACTAAATAGGACGCCAAATTGCGGGATCGACATGCCGGCGACCAACGTCATCATGATCCATACGGTACCGAAAACTAATGCGGTTCCAAAGTCGGGTTGAATAAAAACGAGGAATAACGGGATGCTCAGCAATAAAACACTGCCAATAAACGGCCGCCATTGGCGATTGAAGCGCTCTTGACTAGCCCAAAACCCGGCCAGCACCATGATGATGACGAGTTTTATCGGCTCCGATGGTTGGACGGTCCGCAACCCAAAGTCAATCCAGCTTTGGGCCCCACCACGGACATTCCCATAAAAAAGCACCGTAGCCAATACCGCAACACTCACAATGTACAACGGGAACGTCCAACTTTGGAAGGTATGATAGTCCAAAAACGTAATACCCACCATGACAGCAATCCCAATCAGTAAATTTACCAAATGGCGACTAAAATACCCGACCGTCATGGGATCATGGAGTGTTGCGCTATAGACCATCGCCAAACTAAACGACATCAGCCCAACCAGCGCTGCCAGTAAAATAAAATTATAATCACGCCACGAATTATTCATGCATTTATCCTAGGGAATTTAACCTTTAATCAATTATATACCTTCATTGCGGTGCGGGTAAGATTATCTGCGCCACACATAAAAACCTTGGCCTTGGTCACTCACTTCACCACGCAGTTCACGCATTAATAAATCCCCCAAGACATCCGCGGTCGAACGCATCAATATACGACAGAGTTCATCGATATGGCGTGGTGACTGCAATAGTCGCTGCAAAGGGTCATTGCTTTCACTCGGGATAGGTAATGTATACCCCAGACTTTCACATACATCATGGGCGTTTCGAATCGGGGTTGCGCCTTGGCGCAATAATGCTAAACAGCCCGCGCTTTGCTCCGAAAAAACGGAACCTGGGACGACCATCACATCACGTCCTTGATCTAAGGCGGCTTTGACAGTAATTAGGGCACCACTTTTTTCACCAGCTTCACTGACAATGACTCCTTGAGCGAGGCCACTAATCAAACGATTGCGCGCCGGGAAAAGCGGCGGCAGTGCTTTGGTCCCTGGATAAAATTCACTCACCAAGGCAGAACCTTGGCTTGCCATGATTTTGTTTGCAAGCCAACGATTGCGTTCGGGATAAATTAAGTCAACGCCTGATGGCAAGACGGCAATAGTCTGGCCACCGCCTTTCAAGGCATATTCATGGGCAATAGCGTCGATTCCTGCGGCGAGCCCGCTCACGATGGTAATGTCTTGCTGTGCAAGATCGTGCGCTAATCGACGGGTAATATCTATTCCATACCCACTCGGCTTGCGTGTCCCGACGATAGCCACACTGCTTTGGGTAAATGCAGCGACATTCCCGCGGACAAACAGGATGAATGGTGGGTTCGGGATTTGTGCCAAAAGTGCCGGGTAGTGTGGGTCATAAATGG
>CALQBW020000197.1 GCA_943328915.2 Singulisphaera sp. GP187
CACCATAACAGTTTTGATTATATCATAACTCTATGGCGCGCGCAAATTAAATCTGCAGTTACAGAGTAACCCAACCACCTTGTTTTTCACTCGCCACAATTGCTTCAATCACCCGCATATTGGCGACCGCATCGCTAATCGGCGTGGGCACTGCAGTGTCGTTGAGGATAGCCAAGCTAAACAAATCACCTTGGATGGTGTATTGGTCGACAGAGGGGAAGGTGATTGTTTCGGTGCTATTGCCACTCGTATGCCACATCGTACAGGGGCGGTCGGGTGGGGCATTGAAGGGAATCTCGATTTCGATACGCCCTGTTGTCCCCATAATATGGACTCGTTGGTACGAGGTCAGTTGGGTCGAGCAAGTAAAGGTCGCAGTGCCCCCTGCAAATTGCATCATCCCTGATGCTAATCGGTCGACATTAAGTTTGGGGTCATATTCGACCAATCCACACACTTTGGTTGGTTCACTGCCAAAAATAAAGCGTGACAGCGAGATGTTGTAGCAACCGATGTCCATCAATCCACCACCGCCGATGTCTGCTTGGTTCCGTACATTGGTGGGATCGGTCAAAAAGTACGAAAAAATGCTGTTGATTGTGCGCAATTCGCCAATCCCACCGGAAGCGACTATTGCTTTCGCACGGCGCCATTGGGGATGATGCCGATACATGAAGGCTTCCATCAATTTGAGGTGCGGGTATTTTTTTGCGGCATCGACGAGTTGTTGGGCTTCATGCGCCGTTAACGCAATTGGCTTTTCACAGAGCACATGCTTCCCGGCTGCGAGCGCTTGGATCGATACGGGGACATGCAAATGATTCGGCAAAGGATTATAAATTGCGTCAATATCGGGGTCAGCCAATAATGCTTCATACGAACCGTAGGCTTTGGCAATACCTAACTGCTTGGCGGCTGCTTGAGCTTTGGGTAAATCACGTGAAGCACTAGCAACGACTTCGCTATATTCACCCTTCATCATGGCGGGATTGACTTTGGCCATGCCGATATTTGCCGTACTCACGATTCCCCAACGAATCTTGGTCATAACGTCGTCCTTTCAATCCGTAAACTTCTGTGCGCATTATACATCCTCCATGGTAGGATTAATTAAATACATGTGGAGGTAGGTATGAAGTGGATTGGCCTGATCGGCGGGATGAGCTGGGAATCATCTGCAGAATATTACCGCGTCATCAATGAATTGGTTCGTGACCAACTGGGCGGACTCCATTCGGCCCAAATTTTGCTTGCAAGTGTTGATTTTGCGCAAATAGAAGCCTACCAACACCGCGGCGAATGGGATGCAGCCGGAGCAGCCCTCGCAGAAGTAGCACAACGACTTGTCGCTGGCGGCGCTGAACTTATCATCCTGTGTACCAACACGATGCACAAAGTCGCACCCCAAATCATCCGTGATTTACCAGTGCCGTTTTTGCATATTGCCGATGCCACCGCTCTCCAAATCACACAATTTGGGCTTACTCGGATCGGGTTGCTCGGTACCCGCTATACTATGGAACAAGATTTCTACACAGGCCGCCTGCGTGAAACATTCGGGATTGATGTCATCATTCCTAATGATAACGAACGGACTGATGTCAATCGCATTATTTACGATGAACTTTGCCTCGGGCAAATCATCCCTGACTCACGCGTGCGCTACCGTGAGATAATCGCAAATCTCGTCGCACAAGGTGCACAAGGGATTATTTTTGGGTGCACCGAAATCACGTTGCTCGTCGACCAAAGTGATTCGTCGGTGCCCGTATTTGACACTACACGCATCCATGCGGTCCAAGCCGTCGCGGTTGCACTTGGCTACGATTAAGTCGTACGCAGCAAAATACAGTGCTTTGGGGTATTTGCATATTGTTATTCCATATGTTCTCCCGGTCCATTCAATGCCTTCACCAAACACGCCATCACCAATGCACTACCCAGCACGGTACATCCAGAATGATATTATTATCCGTATAACTCTGTGGTAAGAAAGTTTGAGAAACTCTTTTTATAGGGTTTGTGGTGAAATACACTGCGCTTGATGATTACAAAGGACCAAATTTGCTATTTTCCGTGTAATAATTCGGAATTACCCAATCGCACCTCCCATGGGTAAAATACCTCTTCGCCATTTGTCACACGATGCGAATGGCGTATCGATGCGTATCAACAGAGCTACTGAGCAAAGGCAAATTAACGTTGGCCAGTAATATACCATACGATCTTGTTTTCACCATATCACGAAAAGGATTAGCCATGAAGCGTCGTACATTTCTTACCAGTCTCATCATGATTCCCGCAATCGTCGCCTGTGGCACCACCAAAAATAATGCGTCAATCAGCCTGTATACCGGTGCCACGCTTGCCAAGGCAAGTGATGCGCCGTTAGCTGGTGAATTGATGGCAGGCCTATCAAGCAACATCAATGCCAATGCAAGTGCCAATGCGACAATTTACCGATTACCCGATACCACTACCTATGGAGCAGTCAAAAAATATTACAACGATATGCTCACCGCCCAAGGGTGGCAAGCTGACCCAACGATTTTAATTGAGGGTGATACGTTGAGTTATGCGGCCTGGAAGAAAGATGATCAAGAACTAGTAATTGGTATGGTCGAAAATGTCGGGGGTGACGGGGCATTTATGACACAATCGCTCTACAAACCATAAGTATCGCCCAAATTATTCGCTTTTTCCGTTGCGCCAATGTGTAATTTTGGATCGCCAAAATCCAATTTCGCGTTGGCGTAACTCATGTAACGGGATTTCGTGTATTTCCAACGACTGTTCATCTGATTTTGGATGCATGACCCGCTGCGCCAAAAATATGCCACGGTGTCCACTCGCTCCATATGCCACGAGGGTTGTAATTGCTATACTGACAAGCGGTCCGCCACCAAATAATTCCACCGCCATGACGATAGACGCCAATGGCGTGTTGGCAGCTGCAGCGAACACCGCGATAAATCCAAGCGCCGCCATGAAATCTGCCGGTAATTGAAAAATCAGCGCCAACGAGCTCCCTAGAGTCGCCCCGATGACAAACAACGGCGTGACTTCGCCCCCCTTAAATCCAAATCCGAGGGTAAGTACCGTCAACATTATTTTTAACAAAAATCCCCACCATACCACCCCGTTTGGCACAAATGCCTGCTGGAGTAACGGGAGACTGAGCCCGTTATAATCATAACTGCCGATTCCCCAAGTCACCGCCATGACAACAAATCCACCTACTATTGCCCGCCACACAGCCTTTGGGATGAAGCGACTGGTGATATGGCTGACCCAATGGGTCCCTTCCGAAAAAAGAACGCTTGCTCCTGCAAATGCCAACCCCGCCAACACCAGTTGGACCACCAATCCCGGAGTAATTGCCGGTACATTAAATACGTGATAATGCAGGTGACTTACGTGGAGCAACTGTACCGTCCAATCCCCGACAAACGCAGCGACCAAGCAGGGAATCAACGACCGGTAACGGATCCCACCCACCGTCAACACTTCCATGCCGAATACCATTCCTGCCAAGGGGGTCCCAAAAATACTCCCAAACCCTGCGCTCACGCCCGCCATCAACACCATACGCGTATCACTCGCGGTCAGGCCGAGCCAGCGCGCCAATGCGCCGGCGATACTCCCGCCCATCTGCACAGCAGTACCTTCACGCCCGGCCGAACCACCACCAAGGTGCGTCAGCAATGTCGCACCGAAGACCAACGGCATCATACGAAGCGGTACACCCTGCGCTTGCGGTTCATGAATCTGTTCAAAAATAAGATTATTGCCGCCAGCAGCCCGCTGTCCAAAACGTTGATATACCCATGCAATCAACGCCCCACTGGCCGGTAATATATACAGCAACCACGTATGACTCTGAAAAAGGAGTGTGGTTTGGCCAAGGAGTATCAAAAAAACCGCACTCGCACACCCTGATAGGAAGCCCACCAGGGCCGCGAGCGCGATTCGACGCATTGTGACCATTACATAGGCCCTCACTCAAACAATGAATTGCGCTACGAGAATATGTTGATTGTACCTGTTTTGTGAGTGGATGGCCCTCAAGGATTAAAAAACGAGGTTGGGCAAATGCCCAACCTCGTTTTCAGTGTATCCGAAATTACGAAACTACTTGGTTTCGCGGTACGCGACATGCTTGCGGACAGTGGGGTCGTACCGACGCAATTCCAGACGACTCGGGTCGTTTTTGCGGTTCTTTACAGTGGTGTACGTGTGTGCGCTCTCGGTGCTGCGCAACTTAATGATGATGCGGTTGCCTTTTTTGCTGGCCATGGTATTCCTCACAAAATAGTTTATAACTTGGCTCATTGTACCAAACTCATAACGATATGG
>CALQBW020000198.1 GCA_943328915.2 Singulisphaera sp. GP187
TGGCCTGTAGGCTTTCGGCATTAAAAATAGTGACAAATATATCTGCCATGGCACCACGCGGCCCCATTCCTAGTTCTTCCATCACATCGTGCAACCGATCGAGCCCAAAGGCAATTCCGACGGTCGGCAATGAGCGATCGGCAAATTGCCCGATCAAATCATCATAGCGTCCGCCACCGAGTAACGATCCCATCGGGGGGGATTCGACGACTGCTTCGCATACCATGCCGGTATAGTATGACAATCCACGTGCGAGACGGGGTGCGACACTATAGCGATTGCTGGGTACACCCATGGCGCTTGCAGCAGCAATGATTGCACGGAGGTTGTCGATGGCAGCTTGGGCACGTTCGTCGCTGGCAAGCTCTTTGGTGAGGGTGTCGAGGACGCTGATGCTATCGCCAGTCAGTGACACGAGGGTCAAAATCCGTTCGATGGCTTCTGCGGGAACACCATTGTTCGAGAGTTCGGTGCGTACTCCGTCGGCGCCAATTTTGTCTAATTTGTCGATGGCACGGTAGACTCCACCCGCAGCAGATTCTTCGAGCCCAGACACCCGCGCTATCCCACTCAGGATTTGGCGATGGCTTAGCAACGTGACGAAATTGTCGAACCCGAGTGAGGTCAAGGCATCGGTGAGCACGGCGATGATTTCGGCATCGGCGATGGGTGATGCCGACCCGACGATGTCAACATCTGCTTGATAAAATTCGCGATAACGGCCGCGTTGGGTGCGTTCTCCACGGTATGACGCACCGACAGCGTAGCGGCGCCACGGCATTTGCAATTGTGATTGGTATTGGGCAACGACGCGCGCCAATGGCACGGTTTGGTCGTAGCGCATGGCTAATTTGCGCCCGCCATGATCCTCGAAGCGATAGATTAAACGCTCTTCATCACCTAATTTGCCTTCGATGGTTTCAGCGTGTTCGAGGGCAGGGGTTTGCAGGGGCTCGAAGCCATAGCGTTCAAACACGCTCCGCAAGGTTTGGATAATGTGTTGGCGTAACATCATTGCAGGGGGTAGCAGGTCGCGCATACCCTTTACGTTTTGTGGTTTGGTGCTCATGCAATCCTCGTTGTGTCGAAACAAACTCTACCAAATAATAGCACGTCTATGCCTGCGGTGGGTGTTTGGGGGTATAGCCCACCCAGCGTTCGATAGTCCGTTCACTTCGTACAATCAATGGTTCCACCACAGCGCGTGTTTGTTTATAGGCCTCAAACAAGCGTTCACCGATTCGGTGAATCCATGGCGTCTGGCGGTTTTTGATGAATTTAAGTAGCCGTAAAATCCCAAGGTGGATAAATCGCAACCAGGGGTCGCGACTCCCTAGCAACGCAATCCCTGGGATGAGGAATGGCCAGCCTGGCAGAATTGGCATCAGTAAGCCAATGATTCCGAGTATCAAAAAAACCGCACCGATGATGCGGCGAATCAGCATCAACATGGGTAAATACATGACATGTCCTTTTAGGGGCCGGTAATGGGTGACCCAGCCAATTGCCCACAGGCAGCGGCAATCGATACCCCCCGCTCTACCCGAACCGTACAGGGCACGCGTTCTTCTTGCAAAACTCGCTGGAATGCCAAGACGCGTTGGCGGTCAGAACGCCCGAGTGGTAACCCAGGTACCGGATTCCACGGAATCAAATTGACGTGACAGAGCAAATCACCGATTTGTTCAGCCAGCTCGGCTGCATGCGCTGGAGTATCGTTTTGTCCTTGTAACAGCACATACTCAAACGACACCCGCCGACCGGTTTTGGCTACATAGGCCCGGGTCGTTGCCATCAATTCGGCAATGTTCCAGCGTTTGTTGACCGGCATCATCGATGAACGGAGCTCGTCGTTGGGGGCATGGAGTGAAATTGCCAAATTGATTTGGAGCGATTCTTCGGCGAGGCGTTTGATACCTGGCACGATACCGACGGTCGACACGGTCAACCCGCGCGCGCCAATATTGAGTCCTTGGGGATCGTGCAGGCGTTCTACGGACTGCCACCAACGGTCATAGTTTGCGAATGGCTCGCCCATCCCCATGAATACGACGTTCCCGAGGGTTTGCGGCAGCGCGTCGGGATGACCACCATCGGTGCCCCACCACTCATCTCCGTCACTCGTTTGTGTTGGACGGGTAGGATTGGTCGGTTGCAGGCGTTGGAGTTCACGTAACGTGCGGCGAGCCCACAATACTTGTTCAACAATATGATGACTTTCGAGGTTGCGGAGGAGGCCAAGTCGCCCGGTCGCGCAAAAAGTACAGCCCATCGCGCAACCTGCTTGGGTTGACACACACACGGTGGCGCGGTCGGGGTAAATCATCAAGACACTTTCGATGAGTTCACCGGTTGGCAAATTAAACAACGCTTTGTGGGTCAAACTATTGTCAGCACTCACGACACGTTGCAACTTGAGTGAGCCGATGTGGGCTTGGCTGGCAAGGATTTGGCGTAACGGTAATGATAAATCGGTCATTTGTTGGATGTCGTCAACTAAATTCACATAAAGTTGACGTGAAATTTGGCGAGCCCGGAAAGCCGGCTCGCCTAGTTCCGCCAAGAAAAGTACCAATTCGGTGTTCGTCAAGGCAAGTAAATCAGTTGAAGTTGCGGTCATGGTGCTCTGTTGTATTAGCGTCGGCGTTTGGGCGCGGTGCGGATGAAGACTGGGTGGGGTGCGAGTAGACGGGCAGCAGCTTGACGGGCAAGCACTATCACAACACTCACAAATATCATGATTCCGAGTGTAAGAAACATCATCACAACGCTCCTTTGAAGTAAGTTAGTATAGTATACCAGAGAAGTCATGGGCAGGAAAAGCAGTGCCATTGCACGCACCTGCTGGTCCTACACCGGACAATAAATTATGAAATTGCCGGCGCTTCGTGCATTTTGTTGTTGCGAAAGAGTGCTGGGATAATCCCTACCCAGACAATACAGGCGGCCACGATTAATGCCATCTGGAAGCCCTGGGTCAGTGCCATCACCGGCGCCTTGGTGATGTCGGTATAGGCGATACCGGTAATCGCCGCTACTTGCGATGTCCAGATGGCGCCAGCCACTGTGACCCCACTAATTTGCCCGACTGTGCGCATTACACCCATAATCCCGTTGGCGATGCCCCCTTGTTCTTTGGGTAAGCTCCCCATCACACTACTCGTGTTGGGCGATTGGAATGTACCAAAGCCTAGTCCAATAAAGACGACGCGAATGATAATATCAAATACGGTGGAATCAGGGGTCAATGTGCTCACATTAAACAACCCAAATCCCAAAAGCGCCATCCCAATTGGTGCGATCCAGCGTGGCCCAAAGCGATCAGACAAACGACCACTTACTGTCGACATAATAGAAATTGCGACAGGTGAAACAACCATCATCAACCCCGTTTTTTGCGCATTGAAATGCAATACATTTTGCATGAAAAAAGGCAATAAAATGAAATTGAATTGAATCCCCATCCCTACCGACATGGCGGTCATTATCCCCAAACTAAAATTAGGAATACGAAAAAACTGCATGTTGATCATAGGCTCGGGGGTGCGTAATTCCCACAATACAAACACAATCAAACCGACGATACCTGCGCCGAACATGGCCATGATATAGGGTATGGTAAAGCCGACGTGTTGCCCTTCGGTCAAACTATACAAAATACTCACTAATGATCCGCCCAGCAATACAGCGCCAACCAAGTCAAATTTTTGATCGGAACGTTTGTTGTCGGCAACCAGTGCCCGCAACGAAATCAACATGGCAATAATCCCAATCGGGAAATTGACATAAAAAATAGCCCGCCAGCCAAGTGTGCCGATAATCAGACCTCCGAGTACCGGTCCGGTTGCAATCCCCGTGGCAATAATCGTGCCGTTGTAACCCAATGCACGGCCACGCTCGCTACTAGGGAAGGCTTGCACGAGCAGGGCGATGCCCATGCTTTGAATCATGGCGGCACCGATAGCCTGCATTACGCGGAATACAACCAGTGATTCGAGGTTCCACGCCGAACCGCACAACACGGAGGCCGTGGTAAATATGATAAATCCGGCCATATACACCCGTTTGCGGCCAATCATGTCGCCGAGCCGACCCATGCTCGGTAACAAACAGACGATGCCCAATAAATATGCGAGGACGGCCCATTCGACTTGCCCGAGCGAAGCATCAAAGGTTTTTTGGATGGTGTTGAGTGCGATATTGACAATCGAACCATCAATGGTTGACATGAATGTCCCGCTGCCGACGGCGGCTAGTGCCCACCATTTGCGATTTGGATCCGTGGTCATGATTTTCCGTTTCTGGTGTAAAAAAGCGACACGTGAGATGAAACGCACACGAGATACA
>CALQBW020000199.1 GCA_943328915.2 Singulisphaera sp. GP187
CACGTTGCGGGTCTACCCCACCCACGCTGCCAATCGCTATCAAATAACCGCCAGTGGGGATGTGAGCATCAACGAACTCATCGTCCGGCATATGGCATAACTGCCAGCAAGGAACAACCATGCCTACTCGATATGGCCGTGAATTAATCGCCCAAATGAACGACTTTTTCGTACCAGCTGGTGCCGTAGCCCTGTGGGGCTTAGGCCAGATGGGTGTGGCCGTCAAAGGCCCGGATCAAAAAATCATCTACATTGACCCTTGTCTGACCGACGTGGTAGCCCTGAAATGGCCAGACCCTGCCCGTGGTCCCACCAGAGCCATCGAACCACCCGTGCTCCCCAGTGACGTCACCAATGCCAGCGTCGTCATATGTTCACACGAACACATCGACCACACCGATTGCTTCACTTTGGCGGGTATTGCTAGTGCCTCACCCAACGCCCGCTTCGTAGCTACCGGTTGGGCCCAACCCGAGCTGGACTTGGCGAACATCGACCAATCGCGGCGTATCATCCCACAATTGGGTCAGACGATTGACTTGGGCGTCGCCAAACTCAATGTAGTCGCCGCCGCCCACTATCAACGCGAACACGACCCCGTCAAAGGGGAGCGTTGGTTGAGTTTGCACCTCGATTGGGGCACCGTCAATTTCTTCCATGGCGGCGACACGATAATCCACCCCGGCTATATCGATGCCATACGGACACTTCCCATGGTCGACATCGCCATGCTCGCCTGTAACGGCCGTGATGCAATGCGTGACGGAAATGATATCGTCGGCAATCTCTACCCCAACGAAGCGGCCTGGCTCGCCCAGACGCTCGGGTGGGACACGGTTATCGCCGGCCACAATGATTTGTTTGCCGGAAATCGCTTGCCCGCTGAAGAAGTCTTTGGAGGAATGCGCCGGATCGCACCGCGGCTGCGTGTCCATGATTTGCAACCAGGCGAAATGTACCTTTACTTGCGCTAATTGATGCCACACCGTGCCCTGCGACGCACATTCGTGCTATGCAGGGCTTTTGTATGCCCTCAATAAGCGAATCCACAACCCCATAATCGCAAAGCCGACGAGTATCTGTGCTTGGGCTTGGGCAAAAAAGAAATGCGTAATCACTACCACTACCACGCCAATCCCACATAGCCAACCAGCATCACGCCACATACGGGCACGGTCTCGCAACGATGCCGGAGTAGTTGACCGACTGACAATCACCAAGGCGGGAATCACCACGCCACCCAACGCCAAAAAGGCACTATCGGCGGGTAGCCAAATAATCTTCCCCAACAGCATTCCCGTCAATAACAACACCGTACTCAAACTCACCCGCACCAAGAAATGATTCAACACCGCCTGCATACTACTGATTACCCGCTGGCCGGCGTGGAGCAAGGCCGGCAACACGGCTAAATTATCATTGAGCAACACCACATCAGCCACTGCCCGCACCGCACTATTACTGGTCTGCATCGCGAGAGCTAGGGTGGACTGCTTCATCGCCAAAACATCATTCATCCCATCCCCTACCATCGCCGGCGAGGCACCGTTTTGGCGCAGGGCAGTAATAATCCGGGCTTTTTGGGGGGGCGTCACCCGCCCAAAAATAGCCACTTTTGCCACCAGCGTTGCGAGTGCGTCATCGGCGAGCGCATCGATTTCGCGACCATGCACCACTTGTTGACTGGCGACAAAGCCCACTTGCGTCATCAGTGCGGCGACCGCTTGGGGGTCATCACCCGAAATAATAACAATCCGCACGCCCAAGGCTCGGAATGCATCGAGCACCTCACGCGCTTCGGGGCGGATGGTGTCTTGCATAATTACAAGGCCAAGCGGGGTGATGGCAGAAGGGAGCGTAGGATTTTCATTGTCAAAATCAGGTGCAAACGCATCAGCACGGGCAAACAACAACACCCGCGCCCCGGCATGGACAGCATCACTCGCCAAATCAATATCACGCCATTGCGCCGCAAGTGCGGGGCGAAGCACATCTGGGGCTCCGAGCAGGAATACCCCATCGGCATGTTGTTGGGCACTCCACTTGCGAACTGCATCAAACGAAACGGCTTGGATTACTGTGGCGGGATTAGCAGAAATAGCCATGGCGATTACTTGGGTAGTGCGATTCCCGGCAACATCGGCATGCACATAGGCGCCGAGTTGCTGCCGAAATGTGGTTTCATCGCCATGCATCACCCGCAGTGCAGTAACTTGTAATTGGTTGGCCGTCAGTGTGCCGGTTTTGTCGAAACAGAGTGTGTCGACTTGGCACATCGCATCCACTGCCGCCGTCTGTTGCACCAATCCCCCATATCGACTCATATAAACTGCCGCAAGTGCCAAGCTCACGGTCAACGTCAACACCAAGGCATTCGGAATCAATCCTGCCATCACCGTGAGATGCGCAATCAGTTCCACTAGTGGGACCTGCAGATAGTAATCCCGGAAAACTACCACCACCATCAGTCCACTTGCAATCATCACCATTACCTGCAATACGCGATTTATATCGGTCATCAGTGGCGTCACGATGTTCCGTGGAATTTGTGCCCCCGCAATAATTTGCGCCATCGTTCCTTGGTTGGTGGCGATAGTCACTTGGTACCAGGCAGCCCCGTTTACACACCATGCCCCGGCAACTAATTCATCACCAGCCATGCGCACAATTGGTTCGTTTTCGCCGGTCAAACGCGATTCGTCGAAGGCCACACTATCGGCCACCAAAATCCGTCCATCGGCGACGATTTGATCCCCAGGCCGCACCAAAATCACATCGCCAGCTACCACTGTCTGGGGATGTACCGCATGTAATCCATCTGAACGCCATACGGAGATTGTCGGTAGGGCGGCATTCGCAATTTGCTGAAGCATCATGCGAGCCCGGGTTGATTGCACCATGCTCATGACCACATTAATTGTCACGACAATCATGGTGGCAAACGCGTCGAGATCACGTCCGAGCACCGACAATGTCACCCCTAATCCCAAAATAATCAGATTCAATGGGGTAAATAATATGCGACCACAAATAACGGCATAATCACGGAAGTAGTGCCATCTTCGCCAGCGCACCGCACTTGCGTCATAACGAATTTTGGCATCATGATGGGTTAAACCAGAAATTGGAGGAACAACAGGAAGCATGACTGCTCTCCTTAGTAAACACCTGATATAACCTTACCACATACATATTAAGACGGTGTAATCCCAAAGGGACTACACCGAAATTGTCTATGTACCACGCATTCCGCGGAGACTACTTCACCACAATCGTATCCCATTGCGCCAACCACGCATCACGATTACTCGCGATGGTTTTGGCATCAATTTGAGTTTTGATCGCTGGGATTGCGACAAAATTAGTATACAAATCAGGCAATGTCGCCGTCTGGATGGCCGGCGAGACAAACATTTGCAACGGCATGTCGTTTTGGAAGTCAGTGCTCACCATGAATTCCACAAATTGTTGCGCCAATACAGACTGCTTGGTTCCTTTGAGCACTCCAGCATATTCCACTTGGCGGAAGGCACCAAACACCACATTCCCCGTCGGTGGCTCCGTGAGTTTGCCTTCACTAAAAAAAACTTCAGCGGCAGGGCTGGTTGAATACGACACCACTAATGGTCGTGGTCCTTTGCCACTCGAGCCACTAAAGTGGGTGTAATATGCCGTAGTCCAATCATTTGCGACCAACACATCATTAGCCCGCAATGCTTTCCAATATGCTTGCCAGCCATCTGGGCCAAACTCTGCCACGGTCGCCAAAAAAAACGCCAAGCCGGTTGATGAAGTGGTGGGGTTTTCGATGACCAACTTCCCTTTCCACTGTGGCTCAGTTAGTTCTTTAAGGCTTTGTGGAATGGGGAGGCTTGCTACTTTGAGTCCGGCAATGTCGTAATTAATCAACACATAACCCACATCCACTGGCACCAACGGTGCGCTAAAATCAGCAGTTGCTTCCGGAACAAATACAGGTGAAGTGCTTGGGGTGAAATCCGCTAGAATACCTGATTCCAAGGCCCGACTCAAAAATGTATTGTCGACGCCATAAATCACATCAGCCAAGGGAGCATCTTTGCTGAGAATCGCTTTGTTGAGCATACTGCCGGCATCGCCGGCATTTAGCACCACGACTTTGGCCTGGTATTGTGCTTCAAATTTGGCAAGCACTTCTGGGCTGACCGCAAAACTATCGTGGGTCAGTACCGTGACTTCG
>CALQBW020000200.1 GCA_943328915.2 Singulisphaera sp. GP187
CGACTGCATTTAGTAATGTCCACGACGCCACAATCCGCGTATTACAGCGTAACGGCATTCGCGTGACAATTCCCGCCGCACAAGGGTGCTGTGGAGCATTGCACGCCCACGGTGGCGAGCTCGACGGAGCCCGCGCCTTGGCCAAAGCAAATATCGTTGGATTTGGTGAAGGCTTCGACGCTGTCGTCGTCAACGCAGCTGGTTGTGGATCAACCTTGAAAGAATATGGTCATTTGCTCCACGACGATACCGAATGGAGCGCCAAAGCAACGACATTCAGTGCCAACGTCCGTGACATCAGCGAATACATTGCTGGCCTTGACCTCAATACCGCCGATCTCAAACCGGTCAATCTGACGGTCACCTACCAAGAGCCCTGTCATTTGGCCCACGCCCAACGCATCACCGCACAACCACGGAAATTACTCAAACAAATCCCAGGGTTAAAATTAGTCGAGATGGCCGAGTCCTCGCTCTGTTGTGGCTCAGCTGGCATTTACAACGTGACCCAACCTGCCATGGCTGCCCAACTTGGCAACCGCAAAATTGACAACGCAGAACGCACCAAGGCTGACGTCGTTGTCACCGCCAACCCCGGTTGTCATTTGCAGCTTGCCGGTGGTCTTCAGCAACGTGGCTCACAAATGAAAGTGCTCCATATTGCCGAAGTCCTTGATATGGCCTACGGTGGTGCGGTGTGATGACGGATGCGCCTTGCCGCGTGCTGATGATAGCCCCTACCAGTTTTTTTTCGGATTACGGCTGTCATATCCGCATCGCCCAAGAAGCCCACGAGCTGCAACGCCGTGGCCATGTGGTACGGATTGCCACTTACCACAACGGTGATAATGTCGCAGGATTAGATATTGTGCGTTCGTGGGATGTACCGTGGGTCAAACGCGCCTTGGTCGGCTCATCGCGGCACAAACTATACCTCGATGTTGCCTTGTCTTGGCGTAGCTTACAAACCGCCCTTGCCTTCAAACCCGACATTATCCATGCCCATCTGCACGAAGGTGGATTGATTGGGGCGGTGTTAAAACAGATCATCCGAAAACCATTAGTTTTTGACTATCAAGGCAGCATGACAGCCGAAATGATCGACCATCGCTTTCTTGCCAGCCGTGAATCGACTCTCTACCGCACCCTGTTTACCCTCGAAACCTGGATTAATCGTCAAGCCGATATGGTGCTGACCTCGAGCGAAAACGCCCGCCAGATGCTCATCAACGAATTTGCCCATCCACCAACCCACGTCACCACCATTGCTGATGGCATCGACACCGATTATTTTGTACCTCAACCGGCCAATCTCGAGCTACGAGCGAGTCTCGGCATCCCTGCCGATCGCAAAATTGTCGTCTATTTGGGCTTATTGGCTCCCTATCAAGGCACCAACCTGTTGATTGAATCGATTCCTACTGTCCTGCAAGCAATCCCCGATGCCCATTTTTTGATTATGGGCTACCCCGACCCTGGGAGTTATCTGGCCTATGCCACCAGCCTCGGAGTCGCCAACCATGTCACACTTCCCGGTCGGATTCGCTACCGCGATTCTCATCACTACCTCGGATTGGGGCACGTTGCAGTAGCACCCAAGATGAGTCTGAGTGAAGGCAGTGGCAAAATACCGCAATACATGGCGCTCGGATTACCGGTCATTACCTTTGATGCAGCGGTAAGTCGCCAATATCTCGCTGACAACGGCATATATGCCCGCTACGGCGATGGAGCTGATCTCGCCGCCAAAATAATCCACACTTTACAACACCCAACATGGGCGGCTACGCTCGGGCAAGCCAATCGCCAGATGGCTATTGATAACCATAGCATCAATCACATAGCCAGCCAACTCGAATCGGTGTATCGTGAATTGTTGTAACCACGACACATGCATAAATCACGCTATAATATTACAGTAATTTTATCATCTTACAGAGGTTTATTATGACAACACTCCACGACGAATTAGCATGGCGTGCACAGGTAGATACGGCGATGCGCGCCGACGATGGCTGGTTGACTTTGGCTGGCTTGTTTTGGTTAAATCCAGGGGTCAATACATTTGGCTCGGGCGAAGACCAAGACATCGTCTTCCCAGCCAATTCATGCCCTGCTCACTTAGGTGTTTTTATTCGTGACGAAAACGACAACGTCAGCATCGAACTCACTGCCGGCGAATCCGTCACTATCAACGGCAGCACCAGCTCCAGCAGCAGCACTTTACAAGGCGATGGCGACGGCAAGCACAAGCCTGACGTAATTGTTTACCGCGACCTCAGCTTCTTTGTCATCCCACGTGGACACCGCGTCGGGATTCGCTTACGCGACCACAATAGCGCAGTGCGGGCGGCCTTCACCGGGCGGATTTGGTTCGACTACGACCCAGCCTACTGCGTCGAAGCCGACTTTGTGGCGTATGCACCCGGCAAAACAATCCCAATCCTGACCGTCCTCGGCGATGTCGATGACACCCCCAGCCCGGGCTATGTACGCTTTGATTTCGCTGGCCAAAGCTATACCCTCGATGCCGTCGAAGCCGGCAAAGGGCTCTTTTTCAACTTCCGTGATACCACCTGTGGCAAAGAAACCTATGGCGCTGGGCGGTTTTTGATGGCTGGTGAACCCCAAAACGGCAAAGTGATTGTCGATTTCAATCGCGCCGTCAGCCCACCCTGTGCATTCACCATTTATGCCACGTGCCCCATCGCCCCATCCCAGAACCACCTGGCGGTGGCGATAGGCGCCGGCGAGAAGTACCACGGCGATCACTAAATGAGCCTTGACCTTTATCAACATCTCTACCAACCAGCCACTGCGCCCAATTTGCCTACCATCCTTGCATTGCATGGCACCGGTGGCAACGAACGTGATTTATTGGGATTAGTCAACACCATTGCCCCCAGTTGTGGCGTGATTAGCTTGCGTGGCAATGTCAGCGAACGGGGTATGCCACGCTTTTTTCGGCGCTTTGCTGAAGGGGTCTTTGACCTCGAAGATGTGCAAGTGCGGGCAGGTCAAATTGCTACATTTGTTGAAGCCGCTGCCAGCCACTATGGCTTTGCCGCCAACAACATCTACGCTCTGGGGTATTCCAATGGCGCCAATATCGCTATCGCCACCCTGTTGCTCCACCCCCGCACCATGCGCGGCGGCATCTTGTTGCGGGCGATGGCGACCTACGTACCACCCACGCTCCCCAACTTGGCAGGCAAGGGACTTTTTTTGAGTAACGGTGAACACGACCCACTGATGACTCCCGCACAAAGCAAAGCGCTCTATAGCCTCTTACAAGATGCCGGCGCCTCGATTACCATGGCCTGGCAACCTGCCCAACATGGTTTGATTCAAAGCGATGTCGAAATGGCCGCCGGCTGGTTCAACGCCCTCATCGCCTAAAATCCACACACGAAACACCCCACACGGTACGTAATCCGTGTGGGGTGTTTGGTATGAACCAACGCACATTTATTCGTTGACCCATACCATGTCGGGTTGCAACCAGGCTGGGGCATAGCGCCCATTGGCCAACGACAACGGCAATACTTCTTCGGGCAACACGATCCCCAACGCCGTGCGCATATAATCGCGGCGTGCCTTGATGACCTGCCACAACTCTGGTGAATGGCTGGCAAGTTGCGCCCGCAAATTGGCGTCAGCAATGACGACCGTGTCTTCGCAGTTGAGCGCGGTGCCCACCGGAGTCGTATCAGGGATGATATCGCATTGCAACAACATTCCTGACCGAATCGGATCATCCGAATCTGGGCGAATGGGGGTATGGCTCCACTCGTCGATGCTCCCCAAATGGCCCGGGTTGAGTGACGGTTTAAACGGGGCGTTGGCCAAACGTTGCATCACCCGCTTGTGGATTTCGCCACCACTCATGCCAATCCGCAATGATTCGTACCACAACACTTGGGTTTGCATGTAGGTATCAACATAATCGCTGAGATAGCTCGTCGCTACCTGACCAGCGAGCACACCCGCCCGACAACACAAGCCACCACGAAAACCCACCGCCGACGTCACTGCATCATTAGCCTGGAGCAATCGCGCACTGGGTGAACGTAACCCTAGGACATGCTCTTGGTCACCCGACATCATCACGTGGCACGACAACGGATCACCTTCGTATTGCATCAGCGCCGCTGCGTGGTATTCGCTCATACCAGCACGCGTGCCACGCACGACCCGATCGACGGCCAAGGCCGCCC
>CALQBW020000201.1 GCA_943328915.2 Singulisphaera sp. GP187
AGCCGTCAGCGTTGCGGTGATTCGGGACGAGTCAACAGCAACGTTGTGGTGCCGTGAGCGTAGATGACGCCGTTGGCGTCCATGATACGCCCATCGGCAGTGGCGGTTTTGCTACCGACATGGATGGCCCGCCCTTCGGCGCGCATTTCACCGCTCTCGTTGAGCATCGGTTTTGTGAAGTTGATTTTAATTTCGAGCGTGACATAGCCCAGCCCTTGGGGCAACATCGTCATCACTGCCACCGCCATGGCCGTATCGAGCAAGGCACACGCCAGCCCGCCGTGAGCGATGCCCATCGGGTTATAGTGGAACTCTTGGGGCACCACCGTAAACAGCGCATATCCTTCGTGCCATTCACGGCCATGGATGTCGAGTAATTTGAGCATCGGCGAGACGGGCATATCGCCAGCACGCACGGCATTTATGTATTCGGTGCCACTCATTTGGCGCATCTGATTGATGTAGAGCGACGGGCTTTGCCACGTCACCAAGCGCTGTTGTTCAGTCATGGCATTCTCTTTCGTTGCATCCCAAATAATTACCGCTTACGCGGTTGACAATTTCTTGATTCACCAAAACCCCAGCCATAATAGAGCCGAATAGCGGGATTCCCTCACTTTCGTCAGCGCCATATCAATCTGGCAGGCATCGGGCCAGGCCTTCACCCCTGACATGAGCGTCGCACCAATCCCCTAGCCATGATAATCGGGGTGGACGGCAATTACGATTTCGTGATGGGCTGCGGGCACATCGATGATATTCTCGTGTTGCACCGGACGAGCCCACGCAACTCCCACTACCCGACCTGCTCCTGCCGCAACCACGTCGATATCGGTTGCTTGCCCCCAATTGGTCACCTATTCGTGCAAATCGAGGTGAGTTTTGGCGGCACGATAACTCTGCTCACCATCTTCGACCATCCGCGCCACATTAAAAGGCATTTCCAATAATGATTCTCCAGCTTTTTTGGGCGATCCGAAGCATGTATTGTATAGTTCTTCTATTCTCCCTAATTACATTTCTTATTTTACCATTCCTCCTGCTTTCTTCAGATTGTGGTAAAAACAAAATAAGCGAACGAATGACTACTCATTAGGACAATTATGGACACAGTTATTGCATTTGACGTCTATAGCACGCTGGTTGACCCGCTCGCCATCACCGCCGCCCTCGAACCGTGGTGTGGCGCCCAGAGCCCACAAGTGGCCGCCACGTGGCGTCAACAACAACTCGAATACAGCTGGCGGCGCAGTGCGATGGGTCGCTATGTCGATTTTGCCATCGTCACTGCCCACGCCTTGCAAGCCGCCCTCGCCGCAGCGCGCTTGTATGTTAGTAGCGCCGATCAACAACAAATCTGCCAAATTTACACCCAACTCCCTGCCGCCCCCCACGCCATCACCGCCCTGCAGGCGCTACGGAACGCTGGCTTTCGTTGTGTGGCGTTCAGCAACGCTACCCCTGTCATGCTTAGCACGCTCCTCAATGCCAACGGCATCGCCCAACACCTCGATGCCACCATCAGTCTGCACGAGGTCCGCCGCTACAAACCCCACCCCGACGCCTACCACTTCCTGGCCCAGCACTGCCAAACCCGCCGCGACAATTGTTGGCTGGTGTCACGCCACAGCTGGGACGTGCTCGGTGCCATCCATGCTGGTCTGCATGGTATCTGGGTACGCCCCGACGGCACCCCCAACGAGCCGTGGGAATTTGCCCCCGATGTCAGCCTGCCCGACTTCCCCACCCTCGTCGATTATGCCCGCATCAACATTCGTTGATTTTTCAGCAGAAACACATTAAAAATTATGTCAACTTGCACTATTCATTGGTTCCGGCGCGACTTGCGACTCGCCGACAACCCAGCCCTCACCATGGCGAGTAACCGCGGACAGCACCGTGTGATTGCCTTGTTTGTGGTCGATGCACAATTAGTCGAATCACCGCGCGTCGGTCCCAACCGCTTGGCTTTTTTGGCTGACCGCTTACGCACCCTGCATGCCGAGCTCCAGCAACAGGGGAGCAGTTTGCTGATTGCTTATGGTGATCCTGCTGATGTCATTTTGCAGTTATGTAAAAAACACGGGGCCGCTGGCGTGACGTGGCAAGCCGACACTGCCCCGTGGGCACGTCGGCGCGATGAACGGGTGGCCAGCACACTCCAAAATAACGGGGTCACGCCATACATCCACGACAACCAAACGATCGTGCCGGTGACCCAAGCCCTCAGCGACAAAGGTACCCCCTACACCGTATTTACGCCCTATTACCGCAATTGGAGCCGGCAATTACGCATTCAGCCACCCCTTCCCGTCCCGCCGTTACAACCAATGGCGGACATCCCTAGCCAACCTACGTGGCCCAACTGGCCCACAACGACCGTCCCATTACCTGACAGTCGGGCCGCCACGGCCCAACAATTGTTGGCGACTTTTACCAGCCAACGCATCAACAACTATGACGACGGGCGCAATGTGCTGGCCCAGACTGGCACATCGATGCTTTCACCCTATCTGCGCTTTGGGATTATTTCACCACAAGAATGCGCCCGGGCAGCGATTACGGCGCAGCGCCTCGCACCACCCACTGCGGCTCGTAGTGGCGCCGAAGTGTGGTTGAGCGAATTGGCCTGGCGTGATTTTTATCAACAGATTTTGTATCACTTCCCCCATGTTGCCAACTACGCATTTCGCCCGATGTACGACGACATCGCCTGGGACAACAATCAAAATTACTTTGCAGCCTGGCGCGAGGGACGTACCGGCTACCCCATTGTCGACGCCGCTATGCGCCAACTGAGTAGCACCGGCTGGATGCACAACCGCGCTCGTATGATTGTGGCGTCATTCCTCACCAAAGATTTACTCATCGATTGGCGCTGGGGCGAGCGTTATTTTATGCAACAGCTTATCGATGGCGACAGCGCCGCCAACAACGGTGGCTGGCAATGGTCGGCAGGGACGGGCACCGACGCCCAACCCTACTTCCGGATTTTTAATCCTACCAGCCAAGGTGAAACCTTTGACCCCGATGGAGCGTACGTCAAGCGCTACGTTCCTGAGTTAGCAAACGTCCCCACCAAATACATCCATGCGCCGTGGCTGATGCCACCGATGTTGATGCGCGAAGTGCATTGTCTGATTGGGCACGATTATCCGGCGCCGATTGTCGATCATGCCACGCAACGGACACGGGCGTTAGCGATGTACAAACTGGTTCGCCCTGAGTAACGGTGGATATAAAACAGAATCAAGAGAATCCGTAGTGATTTCCCAGTTACATCTTGACCATATCATACAGAAGTGCTATATTCTTCCTCGTGCATGGTAAACTTTGTAACCCATCGCCCATATAATGGCAATGTCGCCACGCAGCACAATTGTGATTCGCGTGGTTTTGTTGTCTATTACGACAAAAGGAAACGTATGCTCGCCGAAATGAAGCGCTTGCTGGTAGGCAAGCCGCTGTCCAACGAACAACTGGCTCATGAGCGCTTGCCCAAACGCACCGCCTTGGCAGTTTTTTCGTCCGATGCGCTTTCGTCTGTGGCCTATGCCACCGAAGCGATTTTGATTGCCTTGATGTTTGCCAACCGTGAAGCACTCGGGCTGGCGACTCCCATCGCCATCGGGATCACGGTGCTCCTTATCATTGTAGGATTTTCATATCGCCAAACCATCATGGCCTATCCCCAAGGGGGAGGTTCATACATCGTATCGCGCGAGAATTTAGGCACGGTTCCTTCATTAGTTGCCGCTGCCTCACTCTTGATAGACTATATTTTGACCGTAGCAGTCAGTATGTCTGCTGGCGTTGCTGCAGTCACCTCAGCCTTCCCCTGGCTCGACCCTTACCGAGTCACGTTGGCAGTTATTCTTATCGCCATATTGACATTGGCGAACTTGCGTGGCCTCAAAGAATCAGGCAATATGTTTGCGATACCCACCTACGTCTTCATCATCAGCATGTTTGTGTTGATAGGTGTTGGGTTATACAACATGACCACCGGTCATATAGTCCCGGCTCCCACTCCTTTAATTCCGCATGCCGAATTAGGCCACTCTATTACTATTTTCTTGATTTTGCGGGCATTTGCCGCAGGCTGTACTGCACTTACCGGCATCGAGGCCATTAGCGACGGCGTACCGGCCTTTAACAAGCCCGAATCACGCAATGCCTCAATTACCTTGATCATCATGAT
>CALQBW020000202.1 GCA_943328915.2 Singulisphaera sp. GP187
GTCACAATTGCCTGCAACCGCGCGGTATCAACAAATGGATTGAGTACGACACTGCGCAGCCAACGTTGGCCATGCCACGTCGGTACCGAAAAAAAAGCCCTACCGGCGTGGTGTAAACGTTGTTGCACCGCAGTCACCGTGGCATCACTGGCCGCCGGTGGGCGGAAGCAAATCAGATTGGTCGTCGGCGGCGCGGCCAACTCCATCCCCGCCGTCGTCAGCATCGTGGCAAATTGTTGTACGAGTTGCATGCTTTGATCAATCAGATGTGCCGTGCCGTTGCGCCCGAGTAATTGCATTGTCAACCACAATTTAATCACATCGGCGTGGCGCGTCCCTTGAATGTTGATTTCGCCCGGATTGACCAATTCGGGGTCTTCACCCATGTATGGCGCGGATACACGAAAGCCGCGTTGCAACAAGCCGCGGTCACGCACCAACAAGGCGACACAGGTTTTGGAGATATACATCCATTTTTGCGGATTAAAAGTAATTGAATCGGCGTGGTGAATCCCATCGAGTAAATGCCGATAGGTATTGGAAAAAATCAACGCCCCGGCATAGGCCGCATCGACGTGCAACCACAATCCTTCGCGCTGAGTAACTGCGGCAATGCCGGCGAGGTCATCAATCGCCCCCAACACCGTCGTACCGGCTGTCGCCACCACACAAAAGGGATCATTACCAGCGGCACGTTGGTCAATAATCGCCTGTGCCACACTCGCAGCAGTCAGACTGCCATTGGCGTCTGCGGGGAGGCCAATCACGGCATCGCTGCCCAACCCCAGCACCATGGCGGCTTTGCGGAGCGATGTATGGGCCTCGGCCGACGCCAAAATCACTGGCCGCGCGGTCAAACCAAATAAGCCGGTTTTGGCAATGTCATAGCGCAGATTTCGGGCGAGCGCCACGGCCTCGAGGTTGGCTAAACTACCGCCACTCACCATGACACCACCGGCCTGGGGCGACAAGCCAAATTCGGCGGCCAGCAGGCGCATCAGCCGGTCTTCGAGGCGGGCGGCCAACGGTGCCATTTCGAGCGAAAGCATGTTGTTGTTGGTGGCGGCCGAAACCAGCTCACCCAAAAAAGCCGCCGTGCTGGGCATGGTGTCCATGTGACCAATGTAACCAGGATGGGCAGGATTCATCGCGCCTTGGAGGACTTGTTGGATGAGCGGAAGCAACACTTCGGCTGGTTGGGGTTGCTCGGGGAAGCGCACCATCATCAAACTGCCCGGGTCGGGTTGCATCGGTAGGTTGGCGGCATTACTTAAATGCCCAATCAACAAGTCGACGACTTGATGTGCTAATTCCCTCACTTCCGCTTGATTGGTGCCGTGCGGGTTGACAAATGCGCGTGAATCGATGCGACTCCCCTTTAGCATGATAGACCTCTTTGCTTGTGACGAAACAGACGGCGACAGTGAATATAACTCCTCAAACAGATAATTATTTTATATCCAAAAGGTTATCCGTACCAAGCAGAGACTCACACCCGTTCTCCATGGTGCTCTTCGAAACGGGTAGTGGGCGAAACCTGCGCACAACCGGTCGCGGCAAGCACCACAATATGCGTGCATTTATTCAATCACATAGCGGCCGGGATTCAATTTATTGTCGGGATCCCAGGCTTTTTTGAGTTGGTGCATGATTGCGAGATTGGGTGGTGGTGGTCCCCAACGGATCGGGTCATCCCCGATTTCGACCACCACATACGCTCCCAACGGGAGCAGTGCGGCCCGGAGTGCAGTGATATCGGGTATGTGCGCTGCGTATAAGCGGATGAGTCCCACGGTGGGCATGATATGCAACGTTGCCTTTGGTGCAAGAGCTTGTAACACCGGATACAGCGATAGCAACGATTGTGGTGCACACCCTATCCGTAATTGTCCCGCATAGCCATGGCTTTTGTTAAACGGAGTGTTAAGGAGAGCCTCCCACGACCCGGTCGTTGTTGACTTGGCGATAGGATGGCGGACGTGGGCAATATTGACTTGGCGGGTGACCGCATCGGCAGCCCCCTGCCAACGCACCCACAACCGGATGTGGTGGGGAGTGGCTTCGATGAGGAATGCCGAAGGGTTGAAAGGTGGGGTTCGTAACACATATGCCATATTGTGGGCATGTTCGATCGACATCCCCGTAATCGTCATACTTTCATCTGCTTCGGGGAGCGGTGCGAGTTTAAACGACACCTCGGCGATAATCCCCAGCGTGCCCAATGCGCCAATGTGGAGTTTATGCATATCGTAGCCAGCGACGTTTTTGACCACTTTGCCACCGCTTTTGATGATGCGGCCATCACCGGTGACAAAATGCATGCCGAGGAGCCAATCGCGCGGTGAGCCAGCGCCATGGCGGAGCGGGCCACTCAGGCCACTCGCGAGCAAGCCACCGATGGTGGCATCGCGGTGTTGTGGGGCATCCCACGGTAACCATTGGCGATTGACCGCCAAAATATCTTGGATTTCACCGAGGACCATGCCTGCACCCACGGTAATGGTGAGGTCTGACGGTATATAGTCGCTGATGGTCTTGAGATCCCGCAGGTCGATGACCGTGCTCTCGGCACGGGCGGGATTGCCGATGACTTGATGCAAGCCAGCGCCACGGGGCACAATCGGACCGGTGGTGTCACGCACCATGGTGGCTAATTCAGTGATGGTTTGGGGGTTTCCCATAGGGAACTCCGTTCCGCAGATTGCAAGTGTATCGAGCCGACCCGACCATTTCGTTCAAATCCAGGCGCCCGCAGCCAACGCTTTGGCACCAGCTCGGGCAGATTTGATATCGCCACATGAGGCGCCGGTGGGGATGAGTTTGCAGGGATTCATCACGCCACGGCTGTCGAAACAGGCCCGCATTTGGCGCATTGCCCACAAATCATCCTCGCTAAACAACCATTTCATATAGTCACGTTTTTCGATACCAATGCCGTGTTCACCACTAATCGTCCCGCCTGCGTTGACACAGGCCATCAAAATTTCTTCGCTGGCCGCCACTGCCCGCTCGATAATGCCTTCTTCGCGAATATCAAAGAGCAACAAGGGATGCAAATTGCCGTCACCAGCATGAAAAATATTGACGATATGGACACGTTGGCGTTTGGCGACATCGCGGGTCAAGCGCAAAATCTCAGTGAGTTTGGAACGGGGCACCACACCATCTTGAATATGGTAGTGCGGGGCGAGGCGAGCACACGCCGCCAATGCCCCTTTGCGGCCCGACCAGAGTTTTTTGCGTTGTTCCTCGTCTTGGGCGACCCGCAATTCACGCGCTTCAAAGTGGGCACAGATATGCTCAATTTGGGTGGTCTGGGCGGCGATTTCTTCATTCATGCCATCGATTTCGATAAGCAACACCGCTTGGGCGTCGAGGGGATAACCAGCATGTACAGATTGTTCGACGAGGGCGATGCCTTGGCCTTCGAGCATTTCGAGGGCGGCGGGGATGACACCATGGGCAATAATCGCTGACACCGTGTCGGAGGCGCTATCGAGATCATCAAAGATGGCGAGGAAGGTTTTGACCCCTTCGGGGTTGGGCATCAAACGCACGGTTAATTCGGTGACAATCCCCAACGTCCCTTCGCTCCCGACAATCACTCCCAGCAAATCGTACCCAGGGGCATCGGGGGCGGTGTTGTCGATGGTGGTGATAGTGCCATCGGCCATGACCAGCGTCACCGCCAATACATGGCTGGTGGTAATGCCGTATTTGAGACAATGCGGGCCACCCGAGTTTTCGGCGGCATTGCCACCAATGGTCGAGGCTTTTTGGCTGGAGGGGTCAGGGGCAAAATGTAAATTCCACGGTGCGGTGAATTCGCTCAAATCGGTATTGATCAGGCCGGGTTGTACCCGAGCGGTACGCGAGACGTCGTCGACATGCAATACTTTGCTCATGCGTCCCGTCGAAATCACCACACCACCGGCGGCCGGCACCGAACCACCCGACAAGCCGGTGCCACCGCCCCGAGCCACAATGGGCATACCGGCCGTTGCGGCAATACGCACACAGGCGGCGACTTCGGCGGTGCTGGCAGGAACAACTACAATATCGGGGCGCGCCATATCAAGGGCACTGCCGTCGTATTCGTACATCATCAATTCTTCGGGGCGCCACAGCACATAGCGCGTGCCAATGGCGGCAGCCAAATCATGGACCAATTGGGCGTATTCGGGCGCA
>CALQBW020000203.1 GCA_943328915.2 Singulisphaera sp. GP187
ATTGCAGGTCGGGTGCGTGATACGGGCATACGAGGACTAGTGTGTGCCACCACTGGCTTGGCGTTGCATTTCGGTGCGTCCGCCCCACTTACCGGGCCAGCCGGGCAACAGTAAGCCAAGGAGCATGGCGACCAAGGCGACCCAAAAGGTCAACGTGTAGGTATTTTTGAAGCCAATGATGTTTTCATCACATGCTTCTTGGATTTGTGCGCGAATTTTGGTCTTGGCGTCGATTGCCATGGTGGATGGCATCGTTTTGAGCTTGTCGGCTGCCGCAACGGGAATGTTGTCTGCATCAGCAACACCGGGGGTCTCACACAGCCCAAAGCGTGCCACCTTCCCGGTGGTAATCGTTTCTTGGGCTTTGTTTTGTTGCTCTTTGACTCCTGATGACAACGAGCTGGTTAACACCGTCGCCAAAACCGCTACACCAATCGATTGCACTACAAAGCGTGTGCCGTTGACGAGTGACGACGCGCGGGCGATTTTTTGTTGGGGGGCACTGCTCAAGGCAGTGGCAAACGTGGTTTGTACGGTCAAACCTAGTGCCACGCCCCGGAGAGCCAACAACCACATGATATTGCTGATGGGGGTGAGCGCTTGGATTTGCGATAATTGCCAGGTATTGATTAACAAAATCCCGAACCCGAGCATGATAAGGATACGGGGACCGATTTTGTCAAACAAACGTCCTGCAAATGGCGTGGTAAACCCTGCCGCAATCCCTAACGGCAACAAGGTCAATCCGGTATCAAACGCTGAATAACCACGGAGCGCCTGTAAGTAAACGGGCATTAAGAATTCGGCGCCAAACAGTGCAATGACCGTTACATAGCCAATTAAATTGGCCATTGTGAAGGTTGGGACACGGAAGAGCCGTAAGTCGAGCATCGGTTCTCGTGCCACAAACAATTCGATAATAATCCACGAAATAATACCAACTGCACCAATACCAAACCAGGTAAGTACGGTACTATTGGTCCACCCGTTGTCACCGACAAGGGTCGTGGCATACAATATCGACCCAAATCCGATACTCGTCGCAATAATACCGAGTGGATCTGCTTTGGGTTTGGTCGCGCTAATCGTATCTTTGGGGAGCCAATTCGTTGCCAATATTGAACCGACAATCCCGATCGGAATGTTGATGTAGAATATCCAACGCCAGAGATCTAAATCAACGAGCCATCCACCAAGAATCGGTCCCAGCGCCGGTGCGAGCACCAACGCAATCCCAAAGAACCCTAAGGCAGTGCCTTGCTCTTTGGGGGGGAAGGTGCGATAAATAAACGCAGGTCCGAGTGGCTGGGCTAAGCCACCACCGATGCCTTGGATTGCGCGTGCGATAATCAGTACGGTCAGCGATGGAGCCAAACCGCACGATAAAGAGGCAATCACAAACAAAATCAACCCAGCGATGTAAATGCGCTTTGTACCAAAGCGATCGGCCAAAAATCCACTGAGTGGGGTGGTAATCCCGAGGGCCAACACATAAATACTGATAATCCACTGAGAATCGGTAAGGCTGGCTTGATATTCACGGCGAAGTGTTTGAAACGCTACATTGACAACGGTAGTGTCAAGAATAATCATGAATAACCCAAATACCACCGAAATGAGCACTCGCCATTTGTGCTCTAGGCCTGGTCGCGCTGTAGTCGTGCTGGTCACAAATCCTCCTAAGGATGATAATTATGTCTGCTAATTGTACGCATTGGGCTTAATACAAGATTGATTTTGGAATCACCTATTTGGGTGATTTTTGATTGAATCAAGTCCAAATTTGCAGGAAATACCAAATTGGTATCAAGTTCTGGCATCTTTTGAAGAAATGATTTCATATCGTGCCCTAAACAGCTATATGATATTTCGGTCAACAGGGCATTTTGCCATAAAAACACTCAATTAAATTGATTGATCACCCAGAAAATTTGCCCAAAAAAATATAGGATGTTTTATAATATGATTATTGTATTTTATGCAGAGCGCATTCTTGTGAGGGGTCGATATGACATCGTCAAACTGGAAAGAACAATTACGTTATCGTGTCGATAACATCTTCGCCAAAGGAACTGGTGCACTGATTGTGTTGCTAGCCTTTGCGTCGTTTGGGATTATTTTTTTAGTAGCGCTTGTGGTCAAAGTATTTAACCTTGCGCCTGACGATATTTCGTTGCCCAAACTGATGTGGATGGGCTTGATGCGCACCCTCGACTCAGGCACCATGGGTGGGGATGATGGCGGTTGGCCTTTTTTGTTTGCCATGCTGACCGTTACGGTTGGTGGTATTTTCGTGGTCAGTACATTGATTGGTGTCTTGAGCGCTGGTATCGAAGAACGTCTCGACTCCCTGCGACGCGGTCGTTCACGTGTCGTCGAATCGGGTCATACCGTTATCTTGGGGTGGTCTCCCGCAATCATTACGCTGGTCTCCGAATTGGTTGAAGCAAATGCTAGCCAACGCGATGCCTGTATCGTGATCTTGGGGGACAAAGACACGGTCGAGATGCAAGAAGAAATCGCAGAAAAAGTCGGTGACACACGCACAACACGAGTGGTCTGCCGGAATGGGAACGCCATCGAGGCAACTGATTTGCAATTGGTAAGTCTACAGACTGCAAAATCAATAATTGTGGTGCGACCAGAGGGCGAAGACCCGGATTCCCAAGTCATCAAAGTATTGTTAGCAATTACCAAATCGCCAACACGGCGCCCCGAACCATATCATATTGTTGCGGAAATCTACAACCCCGAAAACTTCGACGTTGCCAAAATGGTCGGCGGCGATGAGGTTGAACTCATCGCTGTCGGTGATTTGGTGGCCCGCATCATGGCGCAAACCTGCCGCCAATCAGGCTTGTCGATTGTCTATACAGAATTGCTTGACTTTGGCGGCGACGAAATCTACTTCAAAGCCGAACCTGCCTTGGTTGGGCACACGGTGGCTGACGCCATGAATTCATTCCAGACGGCCATGGTGATGGGGATTCGTACCGGTGATGGTGCATCAAAATTGAACCCGCCCCTCAATACCGTGATAGGCGCTGACGACCAACTCATCTTTATTGCCGCCGATGACAGTAGTATTCACTACCTTGGCCGTGATGGCGTTGTGATTGATGAATCGTTGATCAAATCGAGTACAGTGACTGTCGCATCACCCGAACACACCTTGATTCTCGGTTGGAATTGGCGTACTCCTGCCGTGATTCGTGAACTTGATAACTACGTCATCACTGGATCACAAGTCACGGTCGTGTCATCTGATGTGACTAGTGATGCTGCAGATGTCGCTCAGGCCATGACGCTCCAAAACCAAATCTTGCACTTCCAAACCGCCAATACCACCAATCGCAACGTGCTCGAAGGACTTGACCTTGCCGATTATCGCCATATCATCGTCATGTCGTATTCGGATGTGCTCGAAATGCAATTGGCTGATGCGCGTACTCTCGTCACCCTGCTCCATTTGCGTGATATTGCCGATCGTGGTGGCCATCGCTTCTCGATCGTCAGCGAAATGCTCGATGTGCGTAATCGCAATTTGGCCGAAATCACCCAAGCCGATGACTTCATTGTCAGCGATCGCTTGATTAGTTTGATGATGGCACAAGTATCGACCAACAAAGCATTAAATTCAGTGTTCACCGATATGTTCGATGCCGATGGCGCCGAAGTGTACCTCAAACCCATCAGCGATTATGTCCAAACTGGCATTGCACTCGATTTTTATACCGTGCTTGAATCTGCGTGTCGTCGCAACGAAACCGCGATTGGCTTCCGGCTGGACGTGAATAGCAACAACAAAGATCTCCAATATGGTATCGTCGTCAACCCCGACAAAACCAATACCGTTACATTTGCGCCGAGCGACATGGTAATCGTACTCGCTGATTCGTAAGTGCTCCACAAAACGCCCTAGATGCATTCATGCATCTAGGGCGTTTTGTTTAACAAATAATCTGTAATAGATAAATGCGCAAATACTGTATCATGAGGAGTATATGAAATTCTTTAAGGCAAAAAAGAATTACTGGTTGCATCGTATACTAAGTTTCACAATGATATTGTTTGTCATCGAGCCGATGAAACCCGAGCTCGTTGCGCAAACGACATCTAAA
>CALQBW020000204.1 GCA_943328915.2 Singulisphaera sp. GP187
CGCCGGTGTCGTATGTGCATAGCCAAACCATACCGACATGGCATCAAAATCAAAAGTCAAACAGACGGTACTCGTCATCAAAATCTCCTATGCTCTGCGCAAGAATTCACAAGAATTATATTGGTAATTCTTGTACGCTATCATAGAGGAAAATAGAAAGGATGCAACATGTTTTATAGCGATGATCAATGTTGGCTAATCATGCAACAACGAGATAGCGCCTTTGATGGATTGTTTTTTATTGGCGTTATGACAACCAAAATATATTGCCGTCCTTCGTGTAGTGCGCGACCATTGCGCCGTAATGTACGATTTTATTCTGATGTCCAATCTGCCCGCAATGCTGGATTACGCGCATGTAAGCGCTGCCACCCCGATGGCATCAGCCCTGAAATTCTGACAATCAACACTATTTGTCGGTTTCTCGATATCCAAGAAAGCCCTCCGAGCCTACGTGAATTGGCGAGCCGCTTTGGCTATAGTCCGTTCCACCTGACGAGGATGTTCAAATCGCATTTGGGTGTTTCGCCCCGACAATATAGCGATGCTATCCGCAAAAAACGATTGGCAACGAGACTTAATCAACACCACACTGTCACACATGCCGCCTTAGATGCCGGCTACACCACTACCAACAGTCTTTATTACACGAATCCGCTTGGCATTTCGCCACGCCATTACCGGAATGGTGGGAGTGGTCTGCAAATCTGGTACGCTACAACAACCACTGCACTCGGTTTATTGGTTGTCGCCCAAACAACCAAAGGAATTTGTTTCGTCGCATTTGCCGATGAAGACGCCCATGCAACAAACATCATCCACAGCGAATTCCCAGCAGCAACCATATCGTGTGATCAAACCGTGGTAAAATCGGCGCTGGAATGCGTTAACAATCTACTCACCAATCAGCCCAATCATACCGACATTCCCATCGATATCCGTGCCACCGCCTTCCAACAACGAGTATGGGATGCATTACGCACTATTCCTCGCGGTACAACATTCAGTTATGCGGCCATAGCCCAGCAAATCGGGCAACCTACAGCAAGTCGCGCTGTAGCTCAAGCCTGTGCGAGTAATCCCCTGGCAGTCATCGTGCCATGCCACCGAGTGGTAACGCAATCAGGGGTACGTGGCAATTACCGCTGGGGCAGTCAACGCAAGGCAACACTGCTCGATCAAGAATCGAACATCGTTGAATCGTAGCAGGCTGAGACTACAGCATGCCACGACACAATGTCATTCAATGCCGATGCGGGCAACCGTTCGCGGATTTCCTTTGCTTAGAGACGATTGTTCGCTTGCTGAACTGTGGAGCTGGAAGCTCCATTTACGGTGTTTGAGACCCACGCCATGGGGCATTTTTCACCCTACGATGTAATTATTGTACATATTTTAAAAGGATTGATTGTTATGTCTACTCAAATTGCCATCGTGACCGGAGCCGCCCGGGGTATCGGCCGCGCCATCAGCGAAACGCTGCTCAATTCCGGCTATACCGTCATCGGCGCTGACCTCAATCCCTGCCCCTACAGCCATGACCACTTTCATCCCTACCAGATCGATTTAACTAATCAAACAGCAATTCAAGAATTATTTTCAACTGTTATGTCTACTCATAGTGGGGTCGATGTGTTGGTCAACAATGCAGGTGGCTGCATCATGGAAGAGTTCAGCGAAACGACTGCCGAGACACTCCACCAACAAATGGCCATGAATTTCGACAGTGCCTTTTTTTGTTGTCAAGCGGCCATCCCGTTGATGCAAGCCCGCCCCGGCACCAAAAAAATCATCAATATTTCGTCCAACGGCGCCTACAACTTCGACGTCTTTGATCCAGCCCCCTACCGGGCCAGCAAGGCTGCCATCGACAGCCTGACCAAGCACTTGGCCCGGCGCCACGCCAAAGAATCAATCTGTGTGAATTCGATAGCGCCCGCCATGACCCGCACCGATTTGTTTGCTGTGGTCAGTCCAGAAGTGTTGGCCCAAGCGCTGGCTGGCATGCCCCAAGGCAAACCGATGGAACCACAGCAAATTGCCAACTGGGTGGACTTTTTGGCATCACCAGCCGGCGACTGTTGTAGTGGCAACGTCATCATCCTCAACCAAGGCCGCGACGTGCGTTAGTCATACCAGTATGGCGCTTTGCGGAGTACTGGCCATTGTTGCGGGCAATGCCCATATATCAACCATGCGTTGCGCTCCGCCGACAAATGCCGCAGCATGTAGGCCGACGCTCGTGCCACATTTGGATCTTCGGCATCACTCCAGGTGTCGTCTTCGAATTCGTCGGGGCGTGATATGGCATCAGCTGCCAAAATCACCATGCCGAGGTTTGGGAGCTTCACGGTGAGTGAGTAGTGCCCCATCGTATGTCCAGGTGTCGGAAAAAAGAGCACTCCTGGTGCTATTTCGCAGCCATGCGGCACTGCCTCGGTGGGGACGCCAGGCCATTGCACCCGCGAACGCCCATCCCAGTAACTCGGTGTGGGTAAGCTCCGCTCACGTTGTGACACCCACAATCGCGCATTGGGGAACTCTTCGATCCGCCCCACGTGATCGATATGTCCATGAGTAATTACTAAATCTGTTATGTCAACATCAGTTAATCCCAGCAAGGCGAGTTGGCCATGAGGGTTTTGATCGGCACGGTAATCAAGTAAGCGGCCAAACTTGCCAAGTCCATCGCTCAACGCCGCACCAAAGGGATCTGCGATATAATCAGCATGAAACCCGGTGTCTACCAGAATATTGCGATTTTCAGTTTGAATCAGGTAACCTTGAATGCCGATTTGGCGGCCATTCTGGTAGATTTCAAACAACCCATAATCAAGGATAGCCAAACGCATAGAATTCTCATTCTTGAACAAAAAGGAACGTTCGATGCACTCTATTGTATGCCCAAATGGCACGCGCATTGCTTACCACCACGAAGGAAGTGGTGACGACGTAGTGGTACTGCTCCACGGATTCACCGGTACGGGCAAAGCCCATTTCGCCAAAGAAATCCCCTTCCTCGCGCCCCACATGCAAATCTACGCCCCCGATTTACGCGGCTATGGGGCAAGTGCGCCTCCTCAGCGCGTCTTTGGGGTCGATTTTTATCAAAACGATGCCGCCGACATGATTGCCTTCCTTACGGCACTCGATGTCGGTCCGGTGCATTTGGTAGGCTTTAGTGATGGTGCCGAAATAGCGCTCTATATTGCTGCCACTGCGCCACATTTGGTGCGCTCAGCATTAGTGTGGGGCGTATGTGGCCAAATCACCCCCGAAATGGTCGAAATGGTGCACAACTGGCGCCCACTATCAACCTGGGATGAGCGCTACCCCGCCTGGAAGGCCGAAATCATCGCCCTGCACGGTGAAGCCCAGTTTGAACCGATGGTTGAAGGCTGGATTCTCGCCGCCGATGCCATCCTTGCTCGCGGTGGCGATGTGCTTTTTGGCGTGGCTGCCCTAATCGAAGCGCCAATAATGATTGTGCATGGGAGCGAAGATACCGGCAATCCTATTCCGATGGTGACCGCGCTCGCCAACAAAATCAAGCGCTGTCAGTTTTTGTTGCTCGACGGCATCGGGCACGATGTCCAAGACGAAGCCCCCCGCGAGCTCCACCAAATCATGGCCGAGTGGTATGGATTCAGCGAAGCGGGATAAACCGACAAGCCCCCCACGCACGAAGAAACGTGCGTGGGGGGCTTGTCGATGGTGTTATTTGGCGGCAGCCAAGGTTTGGCGGATTTGTGTGACGTGTGAACGGGCATGGCCTGAGTAGATGCGGAGCAAATCGTCGATGCTCCGTTCGCCATACGACACGCTAATCCCCGTTCGTGCAAAATCAGCATCGCTCATTGATTCGAGCATGCGCACCCAGCGGATGTGCATGGCACGCATCAGGTCGAGTGACACGCTAATGTCGGCTTCACTGGCATCGGCGATTTGGGCAAAACCATCTGGGCTGTATGACTTCCAGGTTGGCTTGTCTTCGCTCAATACCAAACGAATATTATTGATGGCGTAGCTATGGGAATCAGGTAAATGATGTACGTTTTGGGCAACCGTCCACTCATTGGCCAAATAGGACGTCGTCAATTGGGCAACAGACAA
>CALQBW020000205.1 GCA_943328915.2 Singulisphaera sp. GP187
CGCTTCACGCAGCCACATGACTGGTGCAAATCCAATTAACCCGATGATGCGATTGAGGGTGCCGTATTCACCCATGGCCAGCATCGATGACCAAATCAACGATTGGATGACGGCGGGGATAACCATCGGCAATACCACGGCGGCCAGCAAAAAGGTTTTGCCCCATAAATTTGCCCGGTTCAGGAACAACGCGGTAGCTAACCCAAGGATAAATTGGCCGATATTGGTCCACAACGTATACCACAAGGTAAGGCTAATCGAATGCAGGAATATTTCGTTTGAAAGCAATTTGACATAATTTGCAATCCCTACAAAGTCATAGGCGACGGAGCGTTCGCCCGTCAAGGCCCGGTTGGTAAAGCTGACATAGATGGCCCACAAGGCCGGCAATATGGTGAAAATCAACACGATAATCACTGCTGGCCCCAAAAAAAGCGCCAGCATGGTGCGTTCTGAGCGACGGCTAATCAATGGTGGCTCCTTTGCCACGTCCCCACCAGCACCGCTGCTCGTGAGGACGTGTGTGGATCAGGGACTAGGCTTGTTTGATTTTGTCTTCGCCCAACGAATCTTTCATGGCTGCAGCAAATGCGGCCATGGCTTCTTCGGGGGTTGACTTGAGCGTGATGACGTCTTCGGTGGCACGACAAATGCCATCGACGATTTTGGATTCGCCGACGCGATTGCGCAAAATCTTGCCGGTGCCAAAGAAACTGGTCGCTTCGAGCATTTTGCCACCGACTTGGGTTTTGTAGTCAGGACAGAGTTCGGCGAAGTTGTCCATGCCCGACGGTCCACCGAGATAGACTTTGTTGGCTTCACACGCCACATCGGCGCGGGACATGTGCTCGAGGAATGCCCAGGCGGCATCAAGATTCTTTGTTTTGGCGCTGACGGCAGGTCCACCGCCGGTACCAACAAACACGAATGGCTTGCCGTCTTCGCTGGGGAATTGCCAGCGGCCGACTTTCTCGAACAACCCTTCGATGGGGGTGGCGCCAGTCGGACCCCAGTCAAACGTCCATTGCCAGTCACCACCGGTACAGACGGCCAATTCACCCTTGGGGAACATCTGGTACTTGGTTGGTTCCCACGGATTGGGGTTGAGCAAGGCATCGACGGTCAACCACTTGTTTTTGGCCAAGGTTTGGTAAACGGTCAAGGCTTTGAGCAAACCTGGGCTGCTAACAACCCACTTGCTTTCGCTTTCGCTATAGATTTCGCCGTTGAAGCTCATCCATACTTGGCGGAAGCCTTCTTCCCACGAACCGCCGCCCCAGGCAGTGGCTGCAGGCAGACAAACGGCGGCCACACCGGCTTTGGCGATGTTGTCACACAACCCGTAGAAGTCATCCCATGTGTTGGGTTGCACATCTTTGATGTTGTTTTTGGCCAATACGTCTTTGCGATAAAAGAACGTAAAGGTCGAGGCACTACCTGGCGTGGTGTAGTTTTTGCCACCAATCAGGTTGGCTTCTTTGAGGACGGGGAAGATGTGGGCGTAGTTGTCCCA
The DNA here is from genome assembly GCA_943328915.2 of Singulisphaera sp. GP187. GTDB lineage: Bacteria > Chloroflexota > Chloroflexia > Chloroflexales > Roseiflexaceae > UBA965. The sequence continues at coordinate 1,514 of CALQBW020000205.1, forward strand.
CTTGGCGATATTGCCGCTCAAGTCGGCCAATGCACCACCAGCTGCCAGGTCGGCGACCACACTTGCGCCCAGCGAAACGATGTCAGGTAATGTGCCTGCACCGGCGTCGACGTTGACTTTGGTGTTGTAGTCATTGTCGGTGGCCGGCCCTGGCACGCCTTTGACGCTCCACGGCTTGCCTTCTTTTTTCATACGCTCGTTGAAACTGGCAATTGCCATTTTGTCGACCTTTTGCCCCAATTCACGATCGGGGGTCATGTAGGTCAATTCAATTGGCTCAGCACTTGCAGCATCACCGGCGGCTGGTGTGCCTGCGCTTTTGCCACAGGCTGCCAGCACTGCGGCACCAGTTGCAGTCGCCATCAAACGTAACATGTTACGTCGGCTCAGACCTGCACCTGGAATTTTTTGATCGTGGCCCATGTGTTTGCTCCTTCGCAATCCAACGAATGCCATTTATATACCCACAGCCAAAGGCTGTTAGTACCATTTTATCCTACAGTGCAGTTATCCGCTTGAGTAATGCAACTGTTTTGGTAAGTCCCGCATCCACAGTTTCATCAGCACCGGCGTACTCGATACTGAGCATTCCGGTATATTTGTGGCGTCGTAGGCTTGCCACAAATGATGCCCAATAGGCTTCGTCGTGCCCTTCGCCCCACAAACAATGCCCCCATGCCCGGGGAGAATCCTTGCCATGACGGGTATCGAGACCGCCATTCAGGCGCAGTTCGTCTTCGTTGATCCAACAATCTTTGGCATGCACATGAAAAATATGCCTGCGCAATGCCTCCACCACTCTGATTGGCTCGATTCCTTGCCAAAACAGATGACTCGGATCGAGGTTGACCCCGACGGCGTCACCGCTGATTTGGTGGAGCTGCAAAAAAGTGTGCGGGTTGTACACGACTTGGCCTGGGTGCATTTCAATCGCGACGCGCACGCCATGACCTGCGATTTGGGATGCTGCTTGTTGCCAAAAGGGAGTCACAATCTGGTCCCACTGTTGGTTGAGTAATGTCTGAAATTCAGGCTGCCAGTCACACGTTACCCAATTGGGGAAAGAGCCGTTGGTGTGTGGTTCCCCGGGACAACCACTCATTGCAATGACGTGCTCGATTTCGAGCAACGATGCGAGTTGCAGGGTATCGGTAAAGACCTGTTGGGCGCGGTTGCGGCGCTGGATGTCGCCATCGAGCACGTTACCCGAACAATTGAGCGCACTAATCCGAATCCCACGACTCTGGAATTCTGCATGCCAACGTTTTCGCATCCCCGCATCATGGAGTAATTCAGACAGATTGCAATGCGGTGCCGACGAAAAATTACCCGTTCCCAGCTCCACTGCGTCGACTTGTTGCGCCATACACGCATCGAGCATCTCACTGACCGATGTACGCTCAAAACAATCGCTGATGACGCTAATCTGCATACTGATACTCCTGTGTATCCATACGGATTGTGTACGTGTGTCCGAATAATTAAAATAAATGTGGTGTTTGGAGGTTTTGTCGTAATTGCAAATTATAATATTAAGAGTTAACTACACAACCAGATATTTGTCAACTCAGTCAAAAAAATAGTGTTAACAAAATCTTGCATGTTGGGATGAAAAAGATGTTCGATGTGCGCTATAGATTATGTTTTTGTGAAATTGTATAAATATTTTATGTATTGAATATTTCACGCAAAATATGTTCAAAAATCAGGTGTTATTCTCAAAGATTTCTATCAAGTCCCACCGATTCCCATACCTATCGGCAAACTGCACGACCCAGCCGTAGGCTTCGTGGCGTGGTTCCTCGCGGAACGTCACGCCGTTGGCGCGGTAGCGTGCGTACGTCCCCGCGAAATCCTCAGTTTGCAAGAAAAACGCCACCCGGTCACCGGCTTGTGCGCCGATGGCACTTTGCTGTGCGGGAGTGGTCGCCTGTGCCAACAAGATGGCAGTCTGGGCAGTAGTCGATGGTGCGACGCGCACCCAGCGTTTGGTCGCAGTGAGCGGCGTGTCTTCGAGCAGGACAAAGCCCAACACGCCGGTGTAGTAGGTGATTGCGGCGTCGTAGTCGGGGATGATGAGGGTGATGAGTGAGAGGTTCATAGCGTAATTAGGAATTATGAATTAGGAATTAGATTAGGAATTAGGAATGACTGTGTAGCAGTATACATCGAATCATGCATCTACCCACTCGGGTCATGAATACCTTCTTTTGGCTCGTATCTTTTCGGGGAGCGCAGCTTCGTAGGTTGCTATCCACTCTTCTACACTGAAGTGACCTGCCAATGCGCCGAATAGTGCATACGGGATGTCGTCCAAGCGCTTCAGCCGAATGCAGGCGGCGCCCATGTCGACTGTGCGGCCCGTTGCAGTGCGGTATTCTTCCACAAATTGATCGTGCAACGGCGACGACAGGTACATGCAAAATGCATACACCCCCAAGTGGCTCTTCTGATTGATGATGGCGACATACGGCAACGGCATGTTTGCTGTCGTGTGATAGCCGAGCGGGTAGTGTTCCAGGGGCACGACGTATTCGAGCGTATTACCGCGTAACTGTGCCAC
>CALQBW020000206.1 GCA_943328915.2 Singulisphaera sp. GP187
CCACCACAATAATACAATCCTGCGATTTTTGGATCACGTTGCGGCGGTCGCATAAATGCGCTAAACGTAGAATTCGATGCAAGTCCGTAAATCGACCCACCAGGAGCGTTGTACAGGTGGGCCAAATCTTGTGGAGTCAAGACGTGTTGCACCACAATATTTTGTCGTAAATTAGTCAACCCAAATCTGGTTTCAAGCAGCGTTACCATCTGATCGGCATACCCCTCTGCGATATTTGGCCAGCCTATTTGATTGCCCTGCATCGGCGGCACATTGACCAACGCAAAGATATTTTGGCCACCCGGAGGTGCATGGTCTAAATCATAGTCAACGGTGTGATTTAAATAAATTGTTGGAGAAGCATGCAAGCGTCCCGCACCGGTATCTGCGAATTCCGCTCGATAATCAGGGGAAAAGCAAATGGTATGATGATCGAGCTGTGTGTATTTTTCACGCAAGCCCCACAAAACCACAAACCCACTGGTTGATAATTCATGGTGCGCCAAACGTTTTGCGCGCCGTTCGCCACCAGCAACCATGGTTGCCAGCGTCACTTGTGGGTCAACATTGCTTATCACCCGTTGGGTTGCCAGCGATTCACCAGCATGCGTCGTGACAGCACATACCTTACCACGGTGATGTTGAATCCCAGAAACAGTAGTCGATGTGCGGATATCAACCCCAACCCGCTTGGCCGTTGCTTGCAACACCTCAGCAATACGGTACAACCCACCGCGTGGATAAAAAGCACCCAACCCGAATTCGGCCCACGCGATTAAATTAAACGTCGCAGGGGTACGATATGGTGACGACCCATTGTACGTGGCAAAGCGATTCATGACCTGCTGTAAATATGGGCTTTCAAAAAAACTGCACACTGCCTCATCCATTGTGCGCAACCCATCAAGACGCCACCCATTGCGCAGCATTCGCCAATCGAGCATTTCTTGCCAACCAGCATTCGGTTTATCCAAAAACGCATCGGCACTCAAGTCCCATAATTGTTGGGCATATTTCATAAATCGCATAAAATTCCGCACATCATGGGAATTGATCAACGCGATATTTTGTATAAGAGCCGGCAGTGAGGCCAAGGCATCAAATTGCGTCCCATCGGCCCACAAATAGCGGCAAGCAGACGGCAAGGCGACCACATCGATTTCTGCAGCTAATGAGCTCCCCGCGACCTGCAAGAGGTCATCAAGTACCCACGGCATCGTCAACAGTGATGGTCCGATATCCCAAACATACCCATTATCACGCAAAATATTGAGCTTTCCACCAAGCGTTGGACGCGATTCGATTAACGTTGTAGGCCGCCCAGCCACCGCACAACGTATCGCGGCAGCTACCCCACCGAGCCCTCCACCAACCACAACTACCCGTTCAGATTGTTGCATACATTCCTTTATGAAAGCGCCTTCCAAATTACACATTATACCAATTCGTATCCAATTACGTCACGGTAAATCTGCAAGTTTGTATGGTGTTGACAAAATTATCCAAAAAATCACAATCTGCATCATTTCTTTACCACATCTACACAAAAAAACTCATATAATAATGGGTGTCGGTTGAGAAGATTCAGCTAATGTATGCTCGCTGATTTATGATTTTTCGTTTGGAGCCGTTATGAAATTACAAATAACCACTCTTCTGGTGCTTGCCTGTATCTTAGTTGGGTGTGGACGTCTCATAGGGAGCAACCAACAGCCCCCACCAGACAAAAACCGACCGAAAGTTGCAACCGCGGTAATTGTAATGCCTACCACCCGTGTTGGGGTAAACACCAATTCCAACAAAAATTCGACAGACAATACTTCGATTCCCATCAATGTCAAAGCGGAATTATGGGCAGATAATTGGTTTGCACTTTATCTTGATGACACCCTCATCAAAGAAGATTCTGTCCCAATCACCACCGAACGATCATTTAATTCGGAAACCGTGACATTCCCGGCGACCTATCCAATGCATTTCAACGTTATCCTGAAAGACTACATCCAAAACGATACCGGTCTCGAGTATATCGGCACTGATCGCCAACAAATCGGTGATGGTGGATTTATTGGTCAATTTACCAATGCCGATACTGGCGCGATGATTGGGGTGACCAATGAGTGGTGGAAGTGTACCGTCATCCACACCGCCCCACTAGACAATACATGCGCTGCCGAAGTGAATCCCATCGCCGGCCAAGGTCCATGCGGTTTTACGGCCCTGCCGGAACCAACCGATTGGAAGTTACCGACATTTGATGAAAGTAGCTGGCTTGCTGCGACGCTTTTTAATGCAGACCAAGTCGGTCCTAAAGAAGGCTACAACGACATTACGTGGCAACCAGAAGCGAAAATCATATGGGGACCAGACCTCAAAACAAATAACACCCTGCTCTGCCGCGTAACCATTTTTAAGCCTTAAATCTTCGGCAATACAACTTAACACCGTCGTTTTAAACCGGAAACGGCGGTGTTTTGTATTCAAAATTCACCCTCTGGCTATTTTCATCTACCGAAGAAACTTCTATGCGTTACACTACCCCACTTTTGGCACTCAAGCTCCTTGTCACTACCAGTTGCGGTTTTTTGCGTAACACTCCTCCACCGGTACATGAAAACACCCAAACCGACCACCAACAGCTCATGGCAACACCCAAACCAACACCAACAATGACCGAATTCGTGTTCACAAGCCCTGAGGTGGTCGAAGCTAGGAACCTCCCCGTAGAATTCACCTGCGATGGAACAAGCGCCACGTTGCCCTTATCTTGGGAAAACGCGCCCGCAGGCACAACGAGCTTTGCCGTCGTCATGCACCACATTCCGGGACCAGGCGACAGCCATTGGTATTGGGTGCTCTACAACATCCCCGCTACGGTCAGATCGTTAATAAAAAATAGCCAAGGCATCGGGATGTTGGGAACTAACAGCATCAATGATCGCACCGAGTATAGCCCGCCATGTTCAAAGGGCCCTGGCCCCAAAACATATACTTACACCATCTATGCCCTGTCAAAAGCACCGGAATTTACCGTTCCTGCTAATCAGGTAAACCGTGACACATTACTTGCCGCCATCGCCGATCGTACCCTCGGGAATGCCACCCTCAATGTAGTGTATTCACGGTAGGAAGGGAGTGTTTATGTCAATCAATCGTCGGCAATTCACAAAACTCTGCGCCCAAAGTATTGGACTGACCATGCTCGCGGCTTGCCAATTTCAAAAGCCACCCCTGCCCGTGAGCCAACCCCAGACCGACACCCAATCGCCTATGTTTACGGACCCACAACCAACTTCAACAGGGACAGCCATTCCACCCATTGCAAATGTTTCTGTTTATAGTTTTGCAGCATTTACAAGCGTAGTAACACGTCAAGATACAACCAATCTTTACATCGAATCAAATGGCATGCCAACGCATCCCATGATGATCGGCATCAAAAGTTGGCAACAGCAGGTACCATTACCCCAAAACTATAGTGGAGCAGATGCATTTCAAATACCACTGAACCCCGTGTTGGCCGACGTTCCTATTTCGGCAAAAACAGCCCTCTACCGCGGGGCCATTGCCATCGCCGCCAACGGTATTCCTATTTTTAATGCGCTCAATAATCGCGGTGATGATGCACTGCTCGCCGGGGAACTCGACCATTGGGGAGGGCATTGTGGCAAAGGAGACGATTATCACTACCACGTAGCCCCATTGCACCTCGAAGAAACCGTAGGGTTGGGCAACCCTATTGCCTATGCCCTTGACGGTTTCGCTATCTACGGTACTACTGAGCCTGACGGTTCAACGGTCGCACCTCTTGATGAATTCAATGGTCACATGGGGAATGATGGCGTCTATCATTATCATGGAACGACCACGTACCCGTATATTAATGGTGGGTTACGGGGCATCGTGAGCGTTACCGACGATCAAATCGAACCCCAACCACACATCCACCCGGTGAGACCTCCCCTAGAACCGCTACGAGGTGCAGAAATCACCAATTTTCAAATATCAGAAGATGGGGCATATTCACTCGAATATACCCTCAAC
>CALQBW020000207.1 GCA_943328915.2 Singulisphaera sp. GP187
AATGGTACCATCGTCGCTGAGAAACACAATATCGAGTGCTATTGGCGTATCGTGCATCCAAAAACTAGGTGTCGTCGGTGCTGGAAAAACAAATAACATTCCATACTGATCGGGCAGTATTTGTCGCTCCATCAAACCACGGCTCCGAGATATTGGCGTGGACATAATGTCTAATCGGAGCACTTCACCACATCCGGTGAGGGTGCCCTGCGCATCGAGTGTCGGCATGCTAATACGGTTACTACACCCGACCGTCATCAAACTGAGCTGTAGCAAAATAATCGTACGCCACATTAGGGTGTTGTATACGGGTAAGGATATTGGTCGGGATTGGGATATGCTTGATTCCCTTTGCCACACCCTATCATCGTCATAAGACATATTAAAAGGCAAAGTAATAACAGTATCCGGTTGCGCTGTCGCATAATGACGCTCCTGCAATAAATTTTAATTATCATAACACGATACGTCACCAAAGAATCATTTTGGGCCAATAGTCGCGTTTAACTCGAATTTACTCCTTTTCTTTACTTCAAAATAACATTACATCTCTAATGATGTTTTGATTACGAGAACATATTTGGATTATTTTGTTAACAAATCAAGCGAACCAATGATCGCATGAGAAAAAACATATAATATGGCGGTAACCAATGAATTGGGAGACTAAATGACAATTCCTATGACACTTACCGTACAAACCAACATCACGGCGCCGATTTCGTATGTATGGGAATGCTGGACAACACCGCATCATATTCAACAATGGAATGCCGCTTCACCAGAATGGCATACACCACATGCAGTTGTTGATTTACGGATCGGCGGTAGGTTTTCTTGGCGCATGGAAGCAAAAGATGGTAGTTTTGGTTTTGATTTTTGGGGGACTTATACCACAATCGAACAGCCAACTCTCCTTGCGTATACCCTTGGGGACGATCGTAAAGTCAAAGTACAATTTGTGGCCACTGGTGAACATACGCTTATCATCGAACAATTTGAAACCGAACAAACAAACTCCGTTGAAATGCAACAAATGGGGTGGCAATCCATTGTCGACAATTTTGGGGCGTATGTTACCAGAACACGTCCTTTTTAATCACTATCCAAGAGACCTAATTGCACTATTCGTCTGCAGACTGACTCCCAGGAGTCAGTCTGGGTAATGTTTGCATGGGCATTTGAGATTCCAAATGTCTGCAAGCATCCGATAAGTATTGTATGTGCATCGCTTCCTAACGCTTCATCTACATTAATCGTCATTCGTTCTGCTCGTTCCCCGTATGCAATGACTCCATTAGCAACCAACCACTGTGTTGGTGCAAACAGCGGATGCGCGGGAGGCACATCTATTGCCCATGCGATTGGATGTCCCATTGCAATCAGTGTTTTTTGTATACTCGAAACGGGAATTTTGCTTGGTGCAATATGACGAGACGACGCGAATTTGGCTATCAGTCCTGCTGCAGCGCCGATATTCCATTCAACTGGATGGAGTCTGTATGAACCGTTCGATAAATGCGTAGTCGCAATATTTTTGCAGGCGAGAATGAGATTATGACAATCAGAGGGAATCAGCGCGCCCATTGGTATCTGAAACGGGCGTGTTGCTGCAAACATACTTTTGTTATTCCCTGGTGCTGGGTGGAGATCCATGAAATACCAACCGATTCCCACACTGTCTTGATAGGTTTTGGCACGTGCATACGGCTGGCTGTCAACTAGTAAATCTTCCGCCAAAATTCTCGTTCGGCCGATTATTCGTCGAGATTCACGTACATATGGTTCCATTGATAAACCATCATTTGTTCCCATTATGTCTCGGCGCAATTTTAATTCTGGATAGCCGAAGCCTGTACCTTCATCGCGGGGAACCTCGGTCTGGAGCCAATATAAAAACGCCAGGGATAATCGTTTGGCTTCATCCATACGCTGGGCAACGGTCTGCGCATCCACATCAATAATGGTCCCATGGTGATAATCATTGCTGTTCCAGTTGATGAGGGCAATATCAGGGGTTGCAGGGGTGGTGTGCTGGCCATCCCAGAGACGTCTATATGTCCAAAACGGTGGTAAGCCTGTAGGGCCTTCGACAAACATCCGAAACGGGCGGTTTTCGCCATTTTGGCCGGTGAGGGTAAGCGAAAATGGCTGGCGGTCGCGCAAGGATTCGTACCCTTCTGGTTTTACAATAACATGTGATTGCGCTTTGCAAAACTCCACTGCAAACCCATACGTGAAGCCTTGTATTTCATGGGGTCTCGCTTCGAGTGGTGTATTATGTTCACCTGTATCGACTTTTGCTTCTGCTCCAGTGACATATTTTAGGTTTGCCAATGAAAGAATATCGCCATGTTCACTGGCATCAATGACTTGAATCGGCTGGATTTCAAATACATGCTGCGCGGCATTCCGACAAGTTATTGAAAAAATGGTTTGTTCGATTTTTTTTACATGGATTGGAATGGATTCGTAATAGATAGTGAGACTGTTATTTGCAACATAGGGAGCAATGAGTTCTTGGATTGCATCTGCAGCAACGAAAGGAAAAAAACATAGGTTACTTACCCACGCATTGCCTGGATTAAATATAGCCTCTTCGGTGAGTGTGATACCATACAACGTAGCCATTCGTTGCCGAATCAATGATCTGAGCCGCACATAGTGTGGGGAACCGCCAAAGGTTTCGATATAGAGATGTTCATCGAGTGCACTGACCCCTTGACTGGTTAATTGCCCTCCAAGCCAACGAAATGGGGCAATCATAACAATCGTCGCACCATGTTCGATGGCGGAGATTGCGGCGGCAACACTTCCCAAACCACCACCGATAATACAAATTTGCGTTTGAATGCTATGCGAGGCTATCATGACCATTCCTTTCTTTTGTACATTGAATGCTATTTGTGCTGGGACTGGCAAAGATGCCCCACCTGATTGGGAATTTAGTAGCCGTTCGCTTGATGCATATGTTAATCTGATGCTTGCAGCAGGGTTTTTGCCAACAATTTTTGTATCCCCAGAATCTGCACGTGCCCATGCACCAATGCTCGAAGAATTCCAACAACGTGGGTGCGAATTAGGATTACTCGTTTCACCGAGTCAATCGAGCATTTTCCCTACCAAAAAACCGATGGGAATATTGTCTAATGGCGATCAACGTATCGCAATCACCCAGGCACGTGATGTTTTCACTCAATTTTTATATCGTTCCCCAAAAAGTATTCGCACAGGGTTTTATTCTGGCAATAACCAAACTTTAGAATTATGTCAAATGCTTGGTTTTACGCACACCTCAATTACGCTTCCTGGTGCACTTTTGAATCGACTTGGTACAGTTTGGCCAAACGAAGTCGCTATCAAACGCAACCCTATGATTGAAATCCCAATCACAAGTAACCCAAATGAAAAGTTGTTTAACCGGTTCCCACTTTATTTAAGTCCTGAATTTGGCACAACGAGTTCACTAGAATCGCTTGTCGCACAAGGTATTCACAATGGCCATGTATGCGTTACTGGAAGCAATGCAAATGATTACAGTTCCTCGAATGGGAACATCCAAACGAATTGTGATGCGCTGATTGAAACATTGATTCAATCAGACTTACTCCGTTCGTACCGCATCAGTGACTACATGCCAACGCCATAAGAGGACACTCACGATGACGCCAAAAACCACTGACATAGCCACTGCAAGCCAATAGCCGCGTTGCGCATTCATTGTCAAAAACATCCCTGCACAACCGATAAGATTGGCAATAGCAAACGGGATTTGGCCACGCGTAACCACCATGAGACGATTGAAATCAGGATCGCACAAATAGGCAAGTACTGTCCCAACGCCCCACCACCCCAAAAAATTCACCAACGGGACGCCATAATATACTCCTGGAGCTGTCCATGTCCAATAGTGATTAATTAACGTCGCTACCGGTTCTATCTGCATATCAAACATCATTATGACAACACCGCACAGCATAGCGCGGAACACACGTGATGCATTTGGGTAGGCCATGTGCACCA
>CALQBW020000208.1 GCA_943328915.2 Singulisphaera sp. GP187
AGTCCCTTCAAACAGACTCAAGCCGTATTCGAGGGCCTCGGCACTCGCCAAGTCGAGATTGTCGGTGGGTTCGTCGAGGAGCAACAGGGTGGCGCCATCGAGCTCGAGCAACAAAATCTGGAAGCGGGCTTGTTGGCCACCCGACAGCGTTTCGAAGCGTTGTTCGGATTGCCCGGTCAATTCGTAGCGTCGCAATACGCCCATGGCTGCTGCCAAATTGAGCGATTTGTGCTCCCACAAGATTTCGAGCAGGGTTTTGCCGATAAACTCGGGATGGGCATGCGTTTGGGCAAAAAATCCCGGCACCACTCGTGAACCCAGTCGCCACGATCCTTGATGGTGCACCGATGGATCACCCGATAGCAAGCGCAAAAAGTGCGATTTGCCGGTGCCATTGCCACCGAGAATGGCGACGCGATCGCCAAAATCGAGCTCGAGGTCAAACGGTTTGGTCAGACTTTCGATGACCAAGCCTTTGGTAATCACGGCTTGGACGCCGGTACGGCCACCGCGCAAGCGCACTTTGATGTTTTGGACAACCGGTGGTGATTCGGGCGGACCATCATCTTCATAGCGCTTGAGTCGGGTCTGCATGGCGCGGTATTTGGGGGCCATGGCGTGACTGCTTTTGGCCTGGATGGCGAGAGTTTTGACCAGTTCAATCAAGCGCTCGTGCTCTTGATTCCAGCGCAACAACAACTCCGCGAAGCGTTCGTGGCGCGATTGACGAGCGTCGTTCCAGGTGGCAAAGCCTTCACCATGGACCCACACCGTGTTGCCTTTTTTGCCATATTCAAAGGTGATGATGCGGTTCGCCGAACGTGACAGGAGTTCACGGTCATGGCTAATAAACAAAATCGTTTTGCGGCTAGCGATGATTTGTTCTTCGAGCCAGCGTTTGCCCGGCACGTCGAGGTAATTGTCTGGCTCGTCGAGGAGCAATACTTCGTCGGGGCCACGCAACAGCACTTCGAGCACAATCCGTTTTTGTTCACCCCCTGAAAGGGTATTGACCATGCGCTCGGCCATCTGGTCAAAGGGTTGATCAAACGCCGCCATACAGGCCACGTCCCAGAGCACTTCTTGCTCGTATCCTCCGATATCGCCCCATTCGGTGATGGCTTCGGCATAGGCCATTTGGCTCGCTTCGCTGCCTTCGCTATACATGAGTTTTTCGGAGGCAACTAATGCTTGCCCTACGGCTTTTTGCGTGGCAGGCAAGACCGAGATGAGCAAATCGCGCAAGGTCGATTCGTCACGGACCGATCCCACAAACTGACGCATAATCCCCAACCCACCTGAGCGTACGATGCTGCCTTCTTGGACGGCGATATCGCCGGCAATCAAGCGTGCCAGCGTGGTTTTGCCGGCACCATTGGGTCCCACAAAGGCAGCTTTGGCGCCATCACCGATGCGGAAGTTAACATCGCGGAGCAATACCCGCCCATCAGACAACGAATAATACAACTCACTAACGTCAATGTGACCCACGCACCATACCCCTATTCACTGATGCTGTATGGCGGCAACACTGACGCTGGTACAACATAACACTATCCACATACCCTTCCATCATACCATTTTACGAAGTAGGAAGGAGGAAGCTGGAAGTAGGAAGTGAAGTAGGAAGTGATAAAATAGACAAATACCAACCCCTACGGAGAAATACCTGCCATGCCAACACCGACATTGTTGTACCTCATCAACGGTCCGACGCGCAAGCCCATCTCGCAACTCGATGATCGTTTTGCCGCGTTTGGCTTATCTGTGGAACGCTATTGGGCCTACAACAACGAATTCCCTGCGGATTTAACCCGTTATCAAGGAATTGTGCTGGCGGGCAGTCCCCACGGCGCATACGAAGACATCCCGTGGATTCAGCGTGAACATCAGCTCATCCAAGATGCCGCCGCACTTGGCATCCCCATGCTGGGAATTTGTTTTGGCAGTCAAATTTTGGCGTCGGCGCTGTGTGGCCGCGACCAGGTATTCCGGCGCAGTACCTGCAACATCGGCTATGTGCCAATGCACGTTTCACCTGTGGCACACACGGATCCAGTGCTGGGGGGCATGCCTGATGACTCGCTGATGTTTGTTTGGCACAACGACGAGGTACGTGCCAATCATCCCGACATGGTGATTTTGGCATCGTCAGCAGATTGCCCCAATCAAGTATGGCGCTGGCACGATCAGCCGATATGGGGTGTCCAAGGGCACCTCGAAATTTCACTTGTCCATGCACCGGCATGGTTTGCCGATTGTCGCGATGTGATGATTAATGATGGTGCCGATGTGGATGCGCTCCTTGCCAACGCCGTCGAACAAACCGCAGCCCAGACTATTTTGCAGCGCTTCGCCGACTACATCGCTCATCCAACCCCCATCAATCAATGATAAGTGAGGCACCATAATGGCACATGCAGAGTATTGGTTTAGCATCGCCGAATATCACGCGCGCCTGGCACGCGTCCAACACGCCATCCGCGCCCAAGGACTCGATGCATTCATCGCGTTTCAACCCGAATCAGTCAGCTGGGTCACTGGTTTTTTTACCCGGGCCTATAGTAGTTTTCAATTCGCCATTATTCCCGCAAACGGTGAGCCCACCTTGTTTTGTCGTGATGTCGAAGCCTATTACCTCGATACCACCTGCCTCTACAACGATTGTGCGCTTTGGAACGATAGCCAAGACACTACTGTGGAAGCAGCCAAGGTGTTGCGGACACGCCTGGGAGCAAATGCCCGTGTGGGTGCCGAATTGGGGAGCTGGACATTGTCGGCGGCCAGATTTGCCACCCTGACGGCGTTGCTACCCGGGTTTGAATGGCAAAACCAACAATCACTGATTGCCACCATGCGCCTCATCAAATCCCCGGCCGAAATCGCATACCAGCGCCGGGCCGGCATTGCAGCCGCAGCAGGGATGCAAGCCGCCATCGACACCGCCCAGGTCGGCAATTCCGAGCGCGAAATGGCCGCCGCCATCTGTGCGGCGATGATTCGGGCGGGTAGCGACTTGGCTGGACCTGGGGTGATGGCATCGGGGGAACGGGCCTACCATTTGCATGGCTACTACACCGACCGCGTATTGCAATCAGGGGATATCGTCCAAATCGAGACGACTCCCAATGTCAGACATTATCATGCCCGTTTTATGCGTCCCATCCGGGTGGAGCATGCCAGTGACGAAGATTACCGCATCGTCGAACAACTCGTCGCCATCCAAGATGCCGCTATGGCCACCATTAAACCGGGTGTGGCAGCCACCGTCCCGGATGCAATCTACCGTGAAGGAGTACTGTCGGCAGGGCTACGCGACAGCTACACCAACAAAACAATGTACTCGGTGGGATTTATGCTGCTGCCGATAAGCGGTGAGGATCTCGAAGCCTCACCGGTGGCTGATTGGTCGTTTCAAGTGGGTATGACCTTACACACCTATGTGCTGGCTAAAGGGTTTGGTATGTCCGAAACCATCGCAATTACTGCTGATGGCTATGAGCGACTGACCACGTTCCCACGGCAGTTGTTTGTGTCGAAATAGTCCGCACAAAACGACGTAGGCTCTGCAGGGCGCCATGCAATGACGCCCGACGGAGACCCACCACGTCAGCGAAACAACGTGTCAATTGCCGCGCTCAACTCACGCAGATTGCTCACCACATGCACCCCATCGCACTGCGGGGCAATCAAGTGCATGTAATTGTCTTCGCGGTGCCAGCGCCAGGGCTGCTCGGGGTTAAACCATAGCACCTTGTGGGCCCGCCGGCGTAAGGCTTGGAAGTCTTCGACGCGCGGAATGCCGCGATGATCGTCGCCGTCCCCCATGAAGATAACCGTGGTGTTGCGATCGACCGTGTTGCTGTGATCTTGCAAAAACGTGGTCAGACAACTGCCCAAACTAGTCTGGTACGGCCCACCCTGAATCCGGTCGGGGATGACTTGGATGGCCGCTTCGGGTCGGAGCTCTTGGAAGTCACGGGTCACGTCGGCA
>CALQBW020000209.1 GCA_943328915.2 Singulisphaera sp. GP187
AGGCACCCGCACGGTAGATTCGTTTCACCGTGAATTGGGCAAGATAGTGTGGGAATATTGTGGGATGTCACGCACTGATGCTGGTTTGCGGTATGCCTTACAACGTATCCCCGAATTGCGTTTGCAATTTTGGACCGATTTACGCGTGTTGGGCAGCGGAGATGACCTCAATCAAGAGCTTGAAAAAGCCGGCCGCGTTGCTGACTTTATCGAACTTGCAGAATTGATGTGTCTAGACGCATTAGAACGCGCCGAATCATGTGGTGGCCACTTCCGTGAAGAAAGCCAGACAGCTGATGGTGAAGCATTACGGAATGACGATGACTATTGCTATGTCGCAGCTTGGGAATATACCGGCGAACCATGCCAGTCGGTATTGCATCGTGAAACGTTGCACTTCGAAAATATCCATTTGGCCCAACGTAGCTATAAGTAGAGCGGAGACGAATCATGAAGATTACGGTAAACGTATGGCGCCAAAAAAATGCGAGTAGCCAAGGCCGCCTGGTTAAATATAACGTGGATCATGTGTCACCAGACATGTCGTTCCTTGAAATGCTCGATATCCTCAACCAACAATTAATGGCCAAAGGTGAAGTCCCGATTGCTTTTGATCATGATTGTCGCGAAGGTATTTGTGGCTCATGCGGTGTAGTAATCAATGGATTGGCGCATGGCGGTCAACTCGCTACCACCACATGCCAGCTGCATATGCGCAAATTTAAAGACGGCGACAATATTACGGTAGAGCCGTGGCGATCGAACGCATTCCCCGTGATCAAGGATTTGGTCGTTGATCGTGGTTCTTTCGACCGCATTATCCAGGCGGGCGGGTTTATTTCGGCACACACGGGGAGCGCCCCAGACGCCAATGGCACTCCTATCCCCAAAGACAACGCAGACATGGCATTTGAAGCAGCGCAATGTATTGGCTGTGGTGCTTGTGTGGCAGCCTGTCCCAATGCGTCTGCCATGTTGTTTACGTCGGCCAAGGTTGGGCATTTGGGGTTATTGCCCCAAGGCCAACCAGAGCGTCAGCAACGGGTACTCAAAATGGTCGCCCAAATGGATACCGAAGGCTTTGGTGGCTGCACCAACATTGGGGAATGTACGGCAGCCTGCCCCAAAGAAATCGGCTTGCACTTCATCAGCCGCCTCAATCGCGACTTGCTGGGTGCCACGCTCCGTGGCGGTAGCACCGTCGATTAGGGCATGACAATGAAAACCAGCGATACCATTTATGGTATCGCTGGTTTTGTTTTGCGCAAAATGTTGGCTGCGAGTTGAAGCGCTTCGCGTTCGCGTTGGAAGCTTGCTTTGGTGATTGCTTCTTCGATCGGAATCCAACAGGCGTCATCGACTTCGCTTTGTTGCGGCGTGATGTCTCCCGTGGCGTATCGTACTAAAAAGATATCAACGTACTTATGAATCCGGGTGACGTTGATACGAAACCAATACTCAATTGTGGTGAGGTGCTGGAGCACAACGCCATTGAGTCCTGTTTCTTCGGCTATTTCGCGGATGGCGGCAATTTCTGCTGTTTCGCCACGACGTACATGACCTTTGGGTAACCCCCATCGTTTGCCGCCATGGGTTGAAATCATGGCGACTTCGGTGCGGTGTAACGTCACCCGATAGACAATTCCGCCGGCCGAATAAGCAGTGCGCTGATCACGGTCAGATGCGGATGAATGCGTCAGTGGATACCTCACTACCCATGAGACGTTTTGACGACGCGCCCAGCCCGCATATCCCAGTATTTATTGACCGAATAACGAATACGTTCTTTGGCAACCTCGGCATCTTCCCATCCTTGTGGCTCAACCCGGGCACCTTCGAGGTCTTTGTATACCGTGAAGAAGTGTTCAACTTCGCGGATGTAATGACTTGGAAGTTGCCGGAAGTCCGTGTAGTCGGAGAAAAATGGGTCGTAATGTAAGACTGCCAAGATTTTGTCGTCTGGTTCACCGCGATCAAGCATGCGGAACATGCCAATCGGTCGTGCTTCGACGATACAACCGGTAAACGTTGGTAAATTGGTCATTACAAGGACGTCGAGAGGGTCTTCGTCGTCATAGAACGTCTGTGGCGTGAAACCATAATCACCGGGGTAGTGCACTGCAGAATAGAGTACACGATCGAGCTTAAAGGCACCGGTACGTTTATGAAATTCATACTTGTTGCGTGATCCCTTGGGAATTTCGACGACAACATGGATGACTTCAGGCCAACTCGGTCCCGGGTCTAATTCATGCCAGAGATTCATGAATTTTGGCTCCAATCACCACAAATTTTATACTAGCTAAATTATACCACGATGCCTCTGTTGTTGCCTGTGATTTGCACGGTACCGGGATATAAGGCGGTGCGCTGCAGGGATTGCAGTGTGTTAGACGCTAATATGCGGCATATCGGTGGTTGTGCGTAACCAAACGGCAAAGCGATCGACGAATTGGAAGCCACACGCGGCATAAAAAAAGCGCGCGGGATTATCAGGACTCCCATCACTCATCACCGCCGCGTGGGCAATGCCGGCATTGGCCAACCGTTGCAGCGTCGTGCTAATAAGCCCTCTGGTTAATCCTGTGCGCTGATATTCTTGACGGCAACCCACAGGTTCAAACAAGGCATAATTGCTCCACTCATCGACCCACACAGTGCAAAACGCCCCGATTTCGCCGGCCGCATTGACCGCTACCATGTCCCACTCGGGGGTGTAACTGGGCAGTGACCGTGAAAAATAGTAGCGCTCCTCAGTCATGATGGTGCTTTTGAATGCGCTACGTTGCGCCAATACCCGCTGCGGTACATCTGCTTCGCGCAGAGTGGTAGCTGTCCATCCATCGGGGAGTGAAAAAACCGCTGCGGTTGCCGTCGGTTGATAATGCTGGTTGAGTGCCAAGGGTTGCAGGGCATAGCCATGCGCAATTAATGCGGCATGGCGGGTAGGATTTTTTTCAAAAGCCCAGAGTGATACCGTCGGTGCCGTATGTTGTGCCACATAGGCGACCATTGCCGGCCACAGGTCCGGGTAGCGGGTATCGTACAGGCTGTCCACTTGATCATCGGTCTCCCAGGTCCAGCCGACAATGGTATCGTCGCGTTCCCACAGCCGAATCCCCGCCAGCCCGCTATCGTCGGGGGTGGCGCCACGCCACCACGCCAAATCACCGGGCTGGCAGATATAGTAGGGGGCCTGTTGAATCACCATGCGAGCGGTAAATTGCTGCATAGCAATGAACTCACTGGGATTGCGGAGTGGTCGATACGTATATATGGGAATTGAAATCATCCTATTTGAACGTTAAAAAAGCATCGCTCCCGCTTCGCGAGCAATCCGTTTGACACGTTCAGCTTCTTCCGTTTTGCCTTTGGTGGTGTAGTCGTCAGTCATTTCATTGAGGCGTTTGACGACACCACTCGTAATTTCACTAATGTTTTCACGAATGTAGCGGGTGGGGTTTTCGGCAGTAATCAAGGCTTGGACGACCCGTTCTTCGGGCGAAAGGGCCTCGGCCTTGACTTGGATGGTGAGCTCGGCAATGGTCTGCAAGCGTTCAGCGGCGGCCATGTCGCCGGCCCGTTCGGCCATGGTGCGTTGACCATCCACGAGGACATCGAATGTTTCGTTGAGCAAGGGCAGGTGGGCATTGAGCGCGGCCACGAGGTCTTCTGAATCAAAAACCGCATCGAGGACTACGCCAGCTTGCATATAGGAGGCTTCGAGGTCGGCTTGCAGTTGTTGGAATATCTCAATCACTTGGTCACGCATGGCCGTGAGCTGGCTGGCGAGTGACTCGGCTCCGTCTGTCGTTGCGTCGTTGATGCGATTGGTGACAATATCAAAAAAAGTATAGTCGATGATTTCTTGGTTGGCAGTGATTAGTTGGGTCACGCTTGCTTCATCACCGGCGGCGAGGAGCTGGGTAATCAACGTTTCGTAGGCAAAGGTAGCTGCCCCACCGGCAAA
>CALQBW020000210.1 GCA_943328915.2 Singulisphaera sp. GP187
ACAGGTGGTGAGGTCGATAATGTAATTAAATTTGCCACTGCGACGCAAACCGAAGCGTCCTTTACTCGAAATGAAATCCATGCGGGTGCGATAGGTCAATGGGTCGGGAGAGGCGATAACCGAAGGGGAGGCGATATCTGCGGGAAGGTATGTTTGCCATAAATCAGCCAATGCTTGGCTCTTGGCAGCGAGTTGGTCACTATACGCGATATGTTGAAAAGTACACCCACCACACATGTCGTTGGGTGGTGCGTGTGGACACGTAGGATCAATATGGGGTGTTTGGCGTGTATGATTGATAACTGTCTGTCGGAAAAGTTTGGGTGTAAGCATGACAACCTTAAAACAAAAATATACGTACAGTGTACTACACAACATCTCTTTTTGCCGATATCTAGGGATAGAATTAATTTTTGCACCAAAATCTTATACAACATTCAGCAAATCTTAACAAAGAAAGCATAGACTAAACCTATAGATTCGGTCCACAGGTTTCGGAATAAGAATTTTGGTACACAAGAGAACGTCAATGACTACATCCTCGTCGATTATGATTTTGACAAGTGATGCTGGGAGTGGCCATCGTAGTGCGGCTGCTGCAATAGAACAACAAATCCGTGGATTTGCAAAGACTATTGTTGTGAATCCTGCACACCACCCGTTGGCGTCACGTACGCTTGAAAGGGCTGAGCGCTTTTATTTGAACATGGTGAATCGCTCGCCCGAACAATATGCATTTGCCCATGGCTTGACCGATGCACCCGGGTTGGATTTATTTTTAGAATATTCTTTAGCTGGGACGATTCGGCGTTCGTTGGTGTCATTGGTTGCTACTCACCAACCCACGGTTGTGGTAAGTGTGTATCCATTATTTACCCGAATTATTTCAGGGAGCTTTAAACCATGGCAATCGCCCAAACTTATGACGGTGGTCACTGATTTAGGGAGTGTGCATCGGGCTTGGTTCAATATCCACGACGATTGTGTGGCAGTGCCGTCATTGATTGTGCGTGATAAAGCAATAAAATGTGGTATTGACGTGCAACGGGTTGTCCACACGGGGTTGCCAATTAATCCGGCCTTTGGATATGCTCGTGCATCGCAAACGGTATTACGTCGACAATTGGGTTGGAACGAAACATTGCCCACCATGGTATTGTTGAGTGGTGGTGCGGGGATTGGACCGGTCGTTGAAATGGCTCGCGCGCTTGATGCAGTTACATCAGCGCATCAATTAGTGATTGTTGCTGGGCGAAACGAAGCATTAGCCACAACGTTACGTGGACAGCAATGGCAACATCCCACCCATATTTATGATTTTGTGGCGTTACCTGATTTCGTTCATGCCGCCGATGTAGTCGCCTCCAAAGCGGGTGGTTTGACGGTCAGTGAATGTATGGCTGCGGGAAAGCCAATGATTTTTTATGGGGAAGCACCAGGCCAAGAAGAAGGCAATCGCATGTATGCGATGCACGCTGGTGCCGGACTCCATGCATCTGACGCAGATCAATTTGTGGCGTACGCGACGATGCTACTGACCCATCACGCAATGCGAGATACGATGGGGAATGCCGCCCTTCATTTGGGAATGCCTGATGCGGCGGCTGCGGTGGCTCATGAAGTGCACCGTTTGTATACCCAATCACCAAGCCTGCGCCAGCACGGAATTCGGCCGCCGGCCGTGCGCCCCTAAGAAAATAACCCAATCGACAGCCAATACCGCAAATATACAATGTATTCGGGAAATAGGAGATTGCAACAAGTGTAATTGCTTGATGTTGGGAATGCGATGCGAGCGAACTGTGCACGGCAAATACGCTCATCGCATGGTTGTAATTGAGTTTCGGTGTGTCGAGTCAAACTGCAGTGGGAACGATTGAGGGCTGTGTGCAGGGCATGTGACTGGTTGTAAATGTGTGGTTGGATTGGGAATTAAATTTTTGAAGAAGCTCAACAGTGCATTCAGTCAATTAAATGGGTATGAAAGTAAGAAAACCGCACAGGAAACCACATATTGTGGTTTCCTGTGCGGTAACGGTGTAAGAGGTTAGGACTAGAAGTCCATGCCACCGCCACCGGGCATTGGAGCTGCGGATTTTTCCTCAGGCACATCGGCGATAAGGGCATCGGTGGTCAAGATCAACGCCGCAATTGAGATTGCGTTTTGGACTGCGCTGCGGGTAACCTTGACGGGGTCGATGATCCCTTCGCGGACGAGGTCAATAAACTCACCGGTCATGACGTTGTAGCCATAGTTGGTGTCGTTCTTTTCCTTTTGGATGCGGCGGACGGAATCGATGATAACCGAACCTTCTTCGCCGGCATTACGAGCGAGGATACGCATGGGCTCTTCGAGGGCCCGGCGCAGGATGCGGATACCAAAGATTTCGTCTTCGTGGGCGACTTTGACATCGTCAAGGGCGGGAATGGCGTTGATCAAGGCCACACCACCGCCGGGGACGATACCTTCTTCGACGGCTGCACGAGCAGTCGACAAGGCATCTTCGACACGGTGCTTCTTTTCCTTGAGTTCGGGCTCGGTCGCGCCACCGACTTTGAGGACGGCCACACCACCGGCCAACTTGGCCAAGCGCTCTTGGAGTTTTTCACGATCGAAATCGCTGGTGGTTTGTTCGATTTGGTTACGGATTTGTTCGATACGGGCTTTGATGGCCTTCTCGTTGCCGTTCCCTTCGATGATGGTGGTGTTGTCTTTGTCTGACACCACGCGGCGGGCGCGGCCGAGGTCTTCGATGGTCGCGCTGTCGAGCTTGCGGCCGACTTCTTCGCTAATCAACGTACCGCCGGTCAAAATGGCGATGTCTTGGAGCATGGCTTTGCGGCGATCGCCGAAGCCAGGAGCCTTGACGGCCAATACGTTGACAGTGCCACGGAGCTTGTTGACCACCAACGTTGCCAAGGCTTCGCCATCAATATCTTCTGAAATGATGACGAGGTTCTTGGTCACTTGCAGGGCTTTTTCGAGCACGGGCAAGATTTCTTGAATGGCGCTGATTTTTTTGTCAGTGATGAGGATGTATGGAGATTCGAGCTCTGATTCCATCCGCTCTGAATTGGTGACAAAGTATGCTGAAATGTAACCACGATCGAATTGCATACCTTCGGTGTATTCCTTTTCAAAGGCAATACCCTTGGATTCTTCGACGGTGATAACGCCATCTTTGCCGACTTTTTCCATCACTTCGGCGATGATTTCGCCGATTTCGCGGTCTGCAGC
Source organism: Singulisphaera sp. GP187 (assembly GCA_943328915.2). Classification (GTDB taxonomy): domain Bacteria; phylum Chloroflexota; class Chloroflexia; order Chloroflexales; family Roseiflexaceae; genus UBA965. The sequence continues at coordinate 3,239 of CALQBW020000210.1, forward strand.
CGAAATCGAGGCGACATGGGCAATGTCGGCGCGATCGCGGATGGGGGTGGCCATGGCGCGCAATCGGGCGATGAGGGCTTCGGCACCACGGTCGAGACCGCGGCGGATCATCATCGGATTGTGACCAGCGGCAACCATCTTGAGACCTTCGGTGACGATGGCTTGGGCCAACACGGTGGCGGTGGTCGTACCATCACCAGCGATGTCGTTGGTTTTGGTGGCCACTTCGACCAACAAACGGGCGCCCATGTTTTCGAAGGGGTCTTTGAGTTCGATTTCTTTGGCGACCGTTACACCGTCATGGGTGACGACCGGTGATCCGAACTTTTTGTCGATGGCGACGTTGCGACCGCGGGGTCCCAAGGTCGTTTTGACTGCATCAGCGACAGCATCGACGCCACGCTTGAGGGCGCGTCGTGCTTCTTCATTAAAATACAACTGCTTTGCCATGAAGTGTAATCTCCTCAGTGCTTCCTAGTACGGGTAAATTAAGCCTCGATGACGCCGAGGATGTCTTTTTCGGCCAAAACCAAGTAGTCGATCTCGTCGACCTTGTACTCGGTGCCACTGTACTTGGCGAACAGGACCTTGTCACCGACCTTGACACTCATCGGTACCAATGCACCTTCGTCCGTGCGACGGCCTTCGCCGACAGCGACGATTTCGCCCTCCATGGGGCGTTCTTTGCTGGCGGTGTCTGGAATGAACAACCCGCCTTTGGTCT
>CALQBW020000211.1 GCA_943328915.2 Singulisphaera sp. GP187
AAAGTGCTCAATCAATTATCCAATCAGCTTCCGTGACAGAACCACCGAAAGCATAAGTCTGAGAACCCCACGAACCGATTGGTTCGTGGGGTTCATTTATTTTGTCCATAAGTGCAAATCCCAAGAAGGGGTTGCCACTGTCTGCCCATTCTCTAAGTGGAGCAATGCTGCGTAGGTTGGGTGTTGTGCAAGCCAGTTTAATCCAGCGTGATGCCCCAAAATCACGAATGTGCGAGCGGTAACGTCTGCAGCAACCAAGGTTGGTTCGATGACACTGGCGCGGACCACATCGCTCTGTGATGGTGCACCAGTACAGGGGTCAATGATGTGGTGTGCCAGTGATCCATTTGCTCGCCGCCATTGGCGTTGATCGCGACCGCTCGTTGCAATGGCTGTCGTAGGTGTGAGTGCCAGCATGGCGGGTGGGGCATAGCCAGCGAGTGGCTCGATGTCGATCGGCCAGGCATCGTCATCTTGTGGCGTACCCCACACCACAATGTCACCAGCGGCATCGACGGCTGCTGCCGGAAATGAGCGTACGAGTTGTACTGCCTGTTGGGCCGCCCAGCTTTTGGCTACACCAGCAAGATCGAGGCTCACCCCTTGTGGCAGCCAAATGCGTTGTTGTGTGTGGTCGATTTGGACGTGCTGCCAGCCGATGATTGGCACTGTATTGGTGACATTTGTTGACGTAATATCGGCAAACGTCTGATTGTAACCGTGTGCTTCGAGGACGCCACGCATGGTCGGGTCGACGAGTCCATTACTAAAACGCCACGCCCAATCTGCGGTCACAAGTACATCCCAAAGCACCGGACTACACGTCTGCCACTGGTTGGGTTTCAGGCTGAGTGCGTTGAGTTCACTCTCTGGACGAAAGCGACTCAGCACCGATTCCCACTGGGAAAATCCCTCAATAGCAAAAGTGACGGCGTCTGCGTCGCCGTCACCTACCGTCACGATTTGCATCTGGCATCCCAAGGCACGGAATGGATGATAGACAAAGGTCATACGGCATCGACTGCGGCACTGATGCTTCGGCGCAACACTACACGATAGACGGTCAAAAAGATGACACTACTAATGGTGACGACATACATCAATGAAATCAATGACATTTGTGTGTCGCTGCCACTAAAAATTCCATGTAACGCACCGGCAAAATAGACAAAAACGCCCCAACATGAATCCAGCGCCACGCCTTGCCGACGATTTGACGCCACTCAGCAGTGGCAATGATGACGATCGCAATCGGGAGTGCGATTTGCCCAAGTGCTACCGCAATTGGAGCATAAGGGCTTTGCAGGCTGGGAACAAACAACGTGAACCACGTGTAATGCATGTAGGTGTCAGTCATCAAGGCAACGACGTGAATCCCCATCATGACCAGACTTGCTAAGCTCGCTTGGCGATTAATATCGTTGGCTTGGATAATCCCAGGCCATTGCTGTGCCTGGCGTCCGGTAATCATCAGTCCGGCTACGGTCGCTAACCAACTGAGCAAATAGGCAATGATGCCAGGGCTCCGCGAGATGTACCAGCCGCTTTGGACGGTCGCAAGTGATCGAGCAATGATTGGGCTTACCCACATCAATGCAAATACCCCGACAACCAATCCAACAACGACGTCAATGATGCGGGCCAACAAAATCCGCCAAATAAAAAAATAGCATAATAATTTGCGCATCCTTCCCATCATTATTTTGATGGGAAGGATGCAGACGAAATCATGGGTGGGCTAATTTTTTAACTATTTTCGGTGTCATTATCGTAGTGCGGGTAGTCGTTTTACTGGCGGTACGTGTCACAGTGCGAGTGGCAGTACGAGTGGCAGTACGAGTGGCAGTACGAGTGGCAGTGCGCGTATTTGATGGATTGTAGGATTTGGCTGTGATGGAAGGTTGTGTTTTGACTGAGGTATTACTTGGGGTGCTCGTCGATGTACGAGTATTTGTCGATGTACGAGTTAATGAGGCAGTAGCCGACGGTACAAGTGTTGCGAGGGTGCGCGAATATGTAATGTCAAAGCTAACAGGGTAGCGAGATGCTCCAAATACTTGGACACGTGCCCTGCCGGCCAGGTGCCGTGGTACATTCACTACAAGTTGGTTTGTGGTGTTTATGGTGGGGAGTACTGGGTTGTTATCAATGTATACGTTGCTGTTTTTGAGGTTATCGCCGTTGATTGTCAATATACCGCCATTAGTAGGGAAGGTGGTGCTTGATACTGAATCAATGACGGGGTCCATGATAATTACATAAGCAAACGGAGTGAGTGTCATATTATCATCGGTGGGAACTATTTTGACGACATTGGCAAGTCTATTTGCAGAGGCACAATGATCGGCGTTACGTTGGCAGACCGAACCCCATACCCGCACTGTGCCATCATTGAGCAACGCTGCCGAAATTCCATCGCCGGCACTGATATCAATGACTCGGCCGGCGATATCACTGGGGGGAATCGCTTCGGCGACTCTGATGGTCTTATCACTTACTTGGCTATCACAGCCCCAACCAACCACCGTACCATTGCCGAGCAGCACCAATGAATGTAATCCGGCGGCTACAACTTTGCTGGCATTGGTGATGCTACTAGGGTACGAAACTCCTGCTACGGTCTGGCTACTTTGGCAACTGTCATTATCACCGACCGCACGCACAGTGCCATTATTAATCAAAAAGAGGTTGTGTCTGATGCCGGCACTAATACCTCTCACATTTTGGATGAATGGGATTAATACATTATGGCCAGGGCTAGTCCCGAGTGTTTTGACATTGCCGTTGGCATTGAGTAGTAATACATGGGCTGCTCCGACAGCAATATCAATTGGCGCGAATGTATCACCAATTGCCAGTTCCCCCAATACCTCACAAGGATCTAAAAAAGTATCAGTACAATTTGTCACACCGCTCCACGGCATATAGGCAGGTTGTGGGATAAATATCAGATTGATCCATCCTGATGCATCGTAGCTCATAGCGACTTTGATTGCCGAAAGGTATTGTAATTGTGATTCAAGTGCATAAATAGTGGTCGAGACAACACCAGTGTTTTTGATATAGACGACATCATCTCCGTAGCCAACTGCCATATCGACGACGTCATCGGCGATGAGAAATGGTGCAGCAATACCATCATATACGCTCATCAAATGGCTACGTTCGTTCATGCCCATCCGTTGTTGGCGTTGCCGAGGTTGTGGGTTGGGGTCAATCCGCGGTTCAATGATGGTTTCGTGAATCGTATCTGGTGTAGGATTTGGCGTGGCGCGTTATGGGGGATTTGATGCTGATGCCGTTGTATTACTGCATAATACGCTTAAAATAACACACATTACTACTAGGTGACGCATGGAATATTCCTTTCATTTATTTTCATTGACGAACAATTTTAGTATAAATTATATTTGACAATATACAATACGATAACTTAATGAATTTCTGTAAAAAATAGAGATGAGTGTATGTCATTATTTTTTTGTCGTTCTATGGTTCTTTCGTCATTGTAGTATCTGTATAGAGAAAATTATGGTGGGGTGTGATTGGCAACAGCGTGGAATTACATGTGGTTACCAAGAAATTGGGCAGATTGAATACACATACGCGAGTGAACGTTGTACAATAGTGCTATGACATATACCGTAGAACTAACCACCTGGCCTGGGTTGCTCCCTGCCTTGGGTGATGAATTGGCCATGCGCCAATTGGGCTATACCATCATTGATCAGAGCGTGCAGTTAGTGATGCGTAACCCGTGGAATTTAGCACCGCGCATTTATTGTGCTCAAGCAGCATTTTTGTGTTTGTCGTTTGCGGTGCCACGTCCAAAAGCGTTGCTAGGCCAACAATATTGGGATCAAATCGTCGCTTTAGCCCAACAAATCACTGCCGAACATCCGTTTGCCACCCTCGAACTCGCCGCTGCCGGTGCTGAGTCGGCGGTGATGAAA
>CALQBW020000212.1 GCA_943328915.2 Singulisphaera sp. GP187
GGGGTGGCTATTTTGAGTATCACGTTGGCCATTGGGCCGAGCACCGGAGCGCTGGTCGTCGCCATCAACGCCTTTGTGATCGGTATCGTGTTGCCCTTTGTCGACCACCGCCCGGCAACTTTTTATAGTGTGGTGGTACGGCCATGGACCCGTGCTGGGGTACGTGTATTGGCCGTTTATGCCGGGGTATGGTTGGCGAGCAATATCGCGGGGCCACTCGGTGTCGCCCTGCAAATTGCCAGTTACCCTGCCTGTATCATGCTGAATCGCTGGGTACGAATTGGGCTTGCGCATGGGCCAGCGGCAGTACGTATTTGGTGGCAATCAGTGGTTGTTTCGGTGGTGATTGCCGAAATCATTCCGCTCCCACTCGCTATCCTCGGCGCGCACATTTACACCAGTTTGGGCATTGTTGATTTTATTTTGGGTGGGTTCGCCGTACTTGGTGCCAGTGCAGTCATGCGCCAAGTAACGATAACCCTACGCCAGCAACGCGCCGCCACCAACGAACTGACCATCTTCAATGCCACGAGTCGGGCAATCATCCGTGCGGAACTCGATGTCGATGCCTTGTGCGATTTGATCTATCACGAAGTGGGCAATGTGCTCGACACCTCATCGTTCCACTTGGGTATTTTCGAACCCGATAGTGACCGTTACACCCTCAAAGTGCGGGTGCAAGATAACCAACGCCTGCCCGCATTGACGGTCGATTTGCCTTCAGGCGATGGCTTGATTGGCTGGATGCGTCAAACCGGGCGATCGTTATTGATTGCCGATTTCGTGGCGGAAATGGATCGCCTGCCGGCGCGGCCGCGCTATCAAAGTAGCAACCCGCCACGCTCAGGAATTTATGTCCCACTCATAAATGGTGAGCAAGTTATCGGCAGCATTTCAGTGCAAAGTCAGCGGGTGAATGCCTTTAGTGCAGACGATTTACGCCGACTTTCGCTGATTGCCGACCAGGCTGCCGTGGCGATCACCAAAGCGCGTACCTTCCATGAAGCCCGGGAACGGGCGTTGCAACTCCAGGCCATCCAAGATGTCAGTGCGCATTTATCGGTGCTGCTCGAACCTGACGAATTGTTGCCCGAAGTATTGCGCCTGATTCGTGAACATTTCGGCTATCACCCGGTGCACTGTATTACCGTTGCTGACGACGGCCGGTTGCAGTTCCGCGCCACCACCACCGACCATGATGCCGCCGAATTTATGCGGGATTTAGTGGCAGGGTCTGGTACGGGGATTATTGCCCACGTGGCGCGCACAGGAGATATGTTGCTGGTCAATGACGTACGCAATGACATTCATTATGTCGAAGACGACCCGCATACCCGGAGCGAATTAGCAGTGCCGATTCGGTTCGGCGAACGCTTGATCGGGGTGCTCGACGTGCAAAGTAGTGACGTCTGGCGCTTCCAACAAACCGATGTCTTTGTGATGCAAACCCTCGCAGACCAAATCGCCTTGGCCCTCGAACGGGCGCGGGCGTTTAGTGCGCAACGTGAAGAAGCGTGGCGCTTGAATGTATTGTTGCAAGCCGCCGAAGAACTCAGCCGACCCACGGCACTTGGCGAACTGTTGACCACGGCGGTCCGGCTGCCATTGCGCTTACTCGATTGCCGGCGCTGTGTCTATTTGGCGTGGGATCGTCACAAAGAGAAGTATGTAGCGGCGGCAGCGGCAGGGTTGACCCCACTCGAAGAAGAAGCGTTAATTGGCGTGCAATTCGCCGATTCGTTCTTTCATGTCCCGCACCAACCCACCCAAAACGTGATGCTGAGCGAATTACCACTCGGATATCATCCAGCGCTGCAACCTTTCCATGACCGGCATGTGTTGATTTTGATTGCCCGTGGTCGGAGTAGTACCCCGGGGATTTTGGTAGCGGATTATGACATCCCCGAGCGCAGCTTCGGCGAACGCGAACAAAAATTGTTTAGTGGGTTGGCCGGGCAAATCGGCAGTGCCATCGAAAATGCATTGCTCGAACAAGAAGCAGACAACGCAGCGCGCTTTGAAGAAGAATTACGCGTCGCCCGTGACATCCAAACCTCGTTGTTACCCGCCCGGACACCGCATTTACCCGGCTGGGACATTACCGCACATTGGCGGGCGGCGCGGGTCATCGGCGGCGATTTTTATGATTATTGGCCGCTCCACAGTGCCGAAAATCAGCCCTTATTTGGCTTTGTTATCGCCGATGTGAGCGATAAAGGAATGGCCGCCGCCCTCTATATGGCGTTGTCACGGAGCCTGGTGCGCGCTGCTGCCTTGGATGGCTCTGACCCGGCCTTGGCGTTGATGCGCGCCAATCGCTGGATTACGCGCGATTCAGAATCGGGGATGTTTGTGACGATTTTTTATGGCATCCTCAACCCTGCCACCGGCCATTTACGCTATTGTTGCGCCGGCCACAATCCGCCGATTTTGCTCCATCGCGATGGCACATCGAGCGAACTCAGTACTCCGGGGATTGCCCTTGGCGTCATCGAAGAAGCCAACTTGCAAAGCCGCGACATTACCCTCGCAGTGGGTGATGTCCTGGCCTGTTATACCGACGGCGTGACAGAGTCGTTTGATGATCATGATAACCAATACGGTACCCAACGCCTCCGCGATACATTGCACCTGCACCGCAATGATCCAACCAATATTACGATCCAAGCAATCGCCGACGATGTGACTGCGTTTAGCGATGGGCGGATCTACGACGATGTCACCATGCTCTTGATTAAACGAAAAATGCCGTAGACATCCACGAGACACGCAAGAAGCTCCGGCTGAATGCGTCTCCACCCTGTGACGCATGGTTGGCGTATAACGTTGGCGGGTATATGCACTGTTCGCGGGGATGCCTCGAACCTACGAATATTGGCATGCTCCACTTTCAAATTTTCATGTTCATTTCAATTGCCCCGCACGGAGATTGCACGCTCCGGTTGCCAAAGCAACCGGCATGACATGACACTGGGGGGTGTCTTGGAATCACTTACTTATTGCGGAGTGGTATACAAACGCAACCAACCATCGAGTCGTTCACACGTCATATGCCTTCTTCATAATTGGTATCGAGAAAATCCCATATCTGATTTGCATCAGCAACAATTTCAATCCTATTTATCGCCAAAAATGTATATGTCGTAGCAAATGCCAATCGTTTAATTCCATCAAAAAATGGATGATTTTGCGAAAGGCTATGCCACAATGCCGCTGCTTCGGCAATTATGTCCTGATAGTAACCAGATTGTGGTCAGAAAATTGCCGCTTCAAGTAAACCATGATCTCGTACGCCATGTGAACCACCATAGCGCTCAATCAAATCAATATGAATAGCCAAAACATCAACTACAGATATGTAATCGCACATTATTTTGCTGAACGTTGAGACAACGACGCAACGCGTTCATGGCTTTGCTGACAGGCCGCCAACACCTGTGGGCGTGCTTCTCCCTGTGTTGATTGCACAAACGATTCGAGTATTATTGCCACCAAATCGGCCAGTGATTGCCCTTGTTGATCCGCAATCGTGCGTACTGTTTCGGCAGTGGCCCGATCAACTTCGGCGGAGCGCGGTCGCGATCAGTCGTCATCATCCATCTCCCAATGAAATAGGAAATATCGTCCCCATCAATTAAACCGTAGTGACGCAGCAGGCTGCATTTCCGCAAAATCTCAATCCAAAACACGCTATAATCAGGCGATATACTTACAGGGAGTACCCAATATGGCGAATTTTTTCCGCCCATCACGCACCATCCCCGTTACGACGTGGACGGCTACCTCACGCTGGGATTTATCGCTGCCCCGCCTCGCCATTTTGGCCGCCGGCTTGTTTTTGTTTGGACTGGGCGAAGCTTTTTTTGTGCAATCTAATCAAGGAAATTCCCCATGGGCGGTATTTGCATCTGGTATTACCAATGTCACCGGGTTAACGCTCGA
>CALQBW020000213.1 GCA_943328915.2 Singulisphaera sp. GP187
CCTCCAGCGCGAGTTCGTTTGCCCCCCATCCTTTGGGGCCAAACCCTGCCGCCCATTCCCCGACAAAGCCAGCGCCTGCACCAGTAGTGGCTACTCCTGGATGGCTGACATCAATGACGGCGATATCGTGGATGCCTTGTTGTTGGAGGTGGTATGCCGCGCTCCACCCCAAGATCCCACCGCCGACAACGATTGCTCCATAATGACGGGTACGCATCGTGTCCCCCCTAACCGCTTATTGAATCGTTTGGGCTACTATAGCAGAGAATGCCGCAACGTAAATAATATACGTTCTATGCCGCGTCACTGGTGTGGGCGCCAGCAAGGCTGACGCCGAGGGTGTCGCGCAGGTCGATTTTCGTTTGGGGATGGTGGTGGCTGAAAACTCCGCATAGCTGGTCACATGCACGACCTGCGCCAAACTGATAGCGTGTTAGTCGTCATGTCGACCGCGTTCTTGGCGGTAGACTTCGTAAACGTTGAGGGGGTGAGTGGCCGGCAGTGGTTGGGCGTGGCTCGCATGCCACGCGGCAATGGCATCGCCGCTGGCGAGCCAGACGTCGTCGTGGCGAGTGATTTCGTGCAAAAAATCGCGCAAGAGTTGGTTGCGGCCTGGCGTCCCCATCCATTCGGGATGGAGTTGTAGCACAAAGCAACCTCCGTACCGCCGGTACGCAGCGAATTCAAGCAACCAATTCGATAGCACCGCATCATACGCAGGTAAGCGACTATGACCTGGCGGGAATGCCGGTGTGAAGTTGAATTGAAAATACGGGCGGTCGTCAAGCTCACTATGCACTGGGATTTCGACCAGCCCGCTGTGGTGGCTATACGGCATATCATCGCCATTGAGTGATGCCGACCAGGTGAATCCTGCCGATTGCAATGCCACATCAAAGCGCCGCGGCCAGCGGCCACTGGGTAAGCGGAAGCCCGAGATGGTCTGGCCACTCAGCTCCTCGAGTGTCGCTTTGCTCTGGGTCAACAGGGTCTGGGTAGTCGCCAGATTAATGTTCGTGTATGCTTCAAAATCCCAACCCATACTCGCAAGATGCTGGTTTGCAGTAACAAGTGTGCGGATGATGTCGGGGTGTTGTTGGGCCACTAGCCCCGGCACGAACCAACTCGCCGGGATGTGCAATTCGGCAAAGGTCTGGAGCAAGCGATCGACACCGCGCAAGGCACCATATTGCCATACAGAGAAGCTTTTACTACGCTGTGGTAAATCGGGCGCCTGTGCCACGGCATCACGTCCATCACTAAACAGCACACTTATGAGCACGGCACAGCGTTTGCCCGTTGGCCAATAGGTGTTGGGCAATGTGGTCATTTGCTGCCTGCCTGGCCATATTGGCTAATCCACCAGTCGGCGACATCGTTACCCCGTGCTACCCAGACATCGTCGTGTTGGCGGATTGTTTGGAACAAGCTTGCGAGGATCGACAACCTACCCGGCTTGGCGCTGACTTTGGGATGCAATATCGTCGTCCAAAACAACCCGTCGCGATGATAGCCTTGGAACTCTGCCGACCAGTTGCGCATCACGGCGCGGTAATCGGCCAGGCGGTCGAGTCCACTGGGGAACGCAGGGTCTTCGAAGTAGGCCAGGGCGGTGTAATCGTCCATGTCCCAGCGGGCAGGTAATTCGACGAGGCCATTGCTCCACGTCGCCGATGGGTGGAAGTAAGGGCGGTCGTCACCGCGCATCGAACTCGAATACTTGACGCCAAAAGTGTGAAGCATTGTAGCAGTGGCGGTGCTCCAATCACCCGAAGGGGTACGGAATCCGGTAGGAGTTATGCCGAGAAGCCGTTGGAACACGATGCGTGATTGTTCCATAACGGCCAATTGTTGCTCGATTGTCAAATCAAAAAAAACTTCGTGGCGATGCCCGTGATAGGCGACTTCGTGGCCTGCGGCGAGGATGCGTTCGCACAGGCTGGTCCAGTGGGTCACTACCCAGGTGGGGATGAAAAACGTAGCTTGGAGCTGGTATTGTGCGAGTAAATCGAGCAAGCGTGGCACGGCGCGGTAGGGGCCGTAGCTTCCTTCGCCGAAGTAGCGTAGATTGTCGAGCAGTGAATCATCGAGCATGGCATCGCCACTCGGGCCGTCGACATCGAATGCCAATGCCACTGCCGAGCGATACCCAGCAGGCCAACGAATGGCGGGAGGGGTAATCATGTGGGAACCGCCTTTGGTATGTGGGTAGTGTTGCCCTAGTATAGCCGAGCTATCTTGCGCAAACAAACAAAAACGCCACTTGCATGATTGCAAGCGGCGTAACGTGGTGACCCGGGAGGGAATCGAACCCCCAACACTTAGTTCCGAAGACTAATGCTCTATCCATTGAGCTACCGGGCCAAGTCTGGTGATTATACCATACGCGGTTGTTGTGATGCAATAAACGCATGTTTCTTGTGTGTTATGGCACCTCAATCGCGGGATGTGGTTTTTGGGGTAACGCGTAGTATGGAACGCTTTGAAACGATGATTGGGGTTAGATAATTTTTTAGGAATAAACACAGATAAGCGGTTTTGTTTTTTGTGAAAATACGTATTTTGGCGGTGTGGCGTGTAAAATGTAAATATTGTGTCAATGGTATGATAGCCGGAAGTTGATTGGTGGTTGCTTAGGAATTATGTTGACAAATTTATTTGATTGAGGCACTTCATAGGATTGTTTAATATGCATGAGTTGTCAACCCCAAAACATGTTGTGATTGGCTTGATGCGTCAGGTGTTTGTGCGATTGCATGAGCACAGTATTTATGTTGCAGATGTCATCGATGCGTTGCATGGCCATGCTGTTGAAATAACCCGTACGCGTTTTGATGATTTATTTATGACACGACCAGAACGTGAGGTAAATATATCAGTGGGATTATTTACGACGGTCATTACGGTGCTTTTTGAATTTGACACACAGATCATAAGTGCGGAAGATTTTTTTAATTTGGTGATTGCGACGCGTATTCCACTGCAAACGATCAACTCCTTTGCGCATTATTTTAGCACGGTGTTATGGCAAAAAGAACTACAACGGAATCTTTGATGTTATTCTCAATCGTGGCTTGATTTTGCTTTATATTGGCGATTTTCAAAGTGCGCGTACTGATTTAGTGAATGCCCGTCAAGGATTCATGCGGATGCAATTACCTGTATGGGCGGGATATTGTGCAATGCGTTTAGCTGTTATAACGCTCTTTGAAAGTGATGCACCAGCGTTACGGCGGACGCTCCATGAATGTATTCCCTTAATGAATCGGAGTTGGAATATATCGATGTGCCTGTATGTGATTGATTTGGTGGCAGGACTGTTATGGCTTGAGCAGCAAGTACCAGATTCCTTAGGATTGATTCATCTTTGTCAACGCTTCCGCATTGAATCTGGGATTGCCCGGGGCGCATTGTTTGATGTGATTGTGACCCAAAGGATTATGACTGCGCAAACGCACCTCGCGAATACCACGGCCCAAGCTACATTATTCCCCCCAGAAATGTCGTTGTTTGACACGATTATGATTATTCAAACCATGCTATAGGAAGGCGGGAGTATAAAGTAGGGGCGATTCCGCACGGGGCGGCATCTAATAGCATAGGCCAACGCCTTGAGAGATTTCCCTCAGCCCCAACGGGGCGGCAGGTAATAGCACAGGGCAACGCCTTGGGCTGATGTGCATCGGCATTCCATCGCATTCCCGAAGCATCACCCCCAGCCCCAACGGGGCGGCATGTAATAGCACAGGGCAACGCCTTGGGCGCATGTTCCCCAGCCCCAACGGGGCGGCATGAGATAGCACAGGGCAACGCCTTGGGCTGATGTGCATCGGCATTCCATCGCATTCCCGAAGCATCACCCCAGCCCCAACGGGGCGGCATGTAATAGCATAGGGCAACGCCTTGGGCTGATGTGCATCGGCATTCCATCGCA
>CALQBW020000214.1 GCA_943328915.2 Singulisphaera sp. GP187
TCTCCACACCGATGTGTAGCGCTATTGTACGCTCATTTATCCCACCCGTAGCGACCCTCTTCCCTTGTTACGCCGTTCCCACATCACGCACACACATCAGCCCGCAAAACAACAAATACCCCCCTTTGGCAGATGCCAAAAGGGGGCGCTAGCACACACGCTATTCTAGTCTGGTAATTTATCGGTATACGGCATAAATTGCACTAATAATGCCGACACCACATAGCTCAACCCCGATACAATAATCACGGTATTGAACGAGCCCTGGGCCTGCATATAGCCACTCAAAATAGCCGACCCCGCCCAGCCCAGCGACCACGTCATGCTACTCATACTGGTGGCGGTGCCCCGTTGCTTGAGTGGTACGGATTGCATCATCAAGGCCGAAAACAGCGGGAATGTCAATCCAACTAACAGGCGATTAATGTCGTACGCCACCGACACCACATAAAAACTAGGAATCAACATCACAAACATCAGTGGGGCAGCCATAAAGCGCGACACCGATGTGGCGCGGCGGATGCCCAAGCGCTTGGCCAATGGCCCACCCAAAATACTGCCAATCCCCATCGCCAACGACCCAAACGCAATACTCAAGCCCACGATACTATCACTTGCACCAAACTGCTGCCGAAAGTAGAGATTTTGGAACGGTACAAACAGACCACCCGCCACACCAAAAAATATCGAAGGGGTGGCAAATAAAAACAATTTATACAACGGCACACGCTCACCATCGGGCACCACAGTACTCGCGGCAACCGCATCTTTTGCTATGCCGTGCCGCGCCTTTTGGATGCCAATCAATGGGAGTACCGCTAACAAGCCAAATCCACATACCCCAAACAACGCCGTACGGTAGGCTATTTCGGAGGTGGCCGATACTCCCAGCGCCGTGGCAATCACCCCTGGTAACATCCCCGCCACAATGCTCCCCACAAAGCCCACCATCGTCGATGCCGCCGCATTGACCCCAAACATCGACGCGCGTTGCTGTGGCTCAATCACCGTGCTCAACAACGGAACCACTGCCGTATAGGTCGACATGTTGGCAGCCCCAATGATGAAATACAGAATATTCATCATTTGCAATGGCTGAATTGCCCCAAATGGCGTGTCAATCGTCACGCCATGCACCATCAACAACACTCCCCAACCAATCGCATAGGTCAAAATGCCGATATACAACATCCGTTGCGCACTGATACGATCGATAATCATCCCAATGGGGATACCCAACACCACTCCAGCCATACGGAATGATGACTGTAATTGACCCGAGACTAGATTATCATAACCAAGGCTTTGTAAATAAAAATTAAATAGCATGTCGGCAATACTAAACGACAAGCCAAACAACATCCCGTGCAATAAAATACGGTAAACCGCAGGCGATGCCCCCGCAGTAAATGCCCGCCATTGAGTACGCATTGCAATCACGAAACCACCTCTGTTCCTAATTTTGCACACCGTTGTGTCGCATTAATGTAATCGCATTTGTCACCCAGTTGGGTTTATCACGCCATAACGAGGGAACCGAACCACCCAATACAACACCCCCGTCACCACAAATCCCACCGCACACAACAAAATTGGCCATGTAAATCCGCTGGCCACTTGCAACCGGCCACTCAACATTGCCGCCAACGCAAACCCGAGCGACCACATCATCATGGCCATGCTACTTGCCAAGCCTCGTTGCACCGGAGCCACTGAATCCATCAGCAATACATCACCAAGGGGATAGACCATACTAACCACAAATGCCAACAAGGCATAAACGACTACAAACCAGAGTGCACTCGGCAACAAAATCCCCATTATCAACGACGCACATACCAACGTCGTCGCCAAAATAGCACGGCGAATGCCCATACGCACCATAATCACCCCACAAAACATGCCACCGAGCGCCGATGTCAAACTAAACACGGCTAAGGTTGCGCCAATTTGACTATCGGGAATTGCATATGTTTGGCGCAAAAATATATTAATAAACGGGACAAACATCCCCGCCGCAAACCCTAAACTTAAACGCCCGAGGACACGGTAGATCATCGTAGCCAACGGAATCCGCACTCCTTCGCTATGCGTCGCGACTTCGGAATGGTTCGTGGTGGCACTCATAATCCGACGGTGCAAGCCAAGCAACGAAACCAACCCAATCGCCGTCAAGATAATCACCCCATGTAATGCCACCCGATAGGCTTCGGTGGACATTGCATCAATCCCCTTAAATTGCGCAATCAAACCTGGCAGCATGCCACCGATTAATGCCGTAAATACGCCAGTGCCCATGAAAATCGAAAAATTCAACCCGAACAAAAAAGGTCGTTGTTCGGGTGTGGTCACCCGGATCAACGACGGCAAAACAGCCACGCTTTGTGCTGTAAAAAAGACTCCCGAGAAAAAATAAAACCCGCGCAACAACGCAAGATCCGTGACATTTAATATCGCGAACCAAACGGCAATGTTGATGACTGCAGCAACTTGCACGGTGCGAATGCCGCCAAAGCGATCTACCGCAATTCCCAAGGGAATCGCCAAGGCAAAACCCGCCAAGCGCACAATACTCGCTAACTCGCCAGCAACACTATTATCGAACCCTAAACTTAACAGATAAAAATTAAACAAAATATCTGGCAAACTCGACGTCAGTCCAATGATGAAGGCAAACACCATCAACCGCCATACCAACGGGGAATACTGTGAAAATCGCGACATGCGCCTGCCAGTCTTTCGGTTCAGAGAATAATCCTCATCCATCATAGCCGATTTTACCGAGTATGGCAGGGGCGACACTTGTGTTCGCCCCTGCCATACTCAATCATACCGTTCACCAATGTGCCCGGTACTGTCGACTTGACTAGTGACCTTCATCCTTGAATGGAATCAAATAAAACATCCCAGCGTTCACCGCATAGGCCACAGCCGATGCGATAAATACCCAGTAAAACCCATAATCACGTTGAATAAATCCGCTCAGATAAGCCGTCCCCGCCCACCCCAACGACCACAGCATGCTACTCAAACTCATACTCGTGCCACGCTGTTTCGCCGGCACCGATTGCATCACCAATGCGTCCGCAAGTGGGAAGGTAATCCCTACCATGATGCGACTTAAAAAATAGGCCAGGCATGACACCCACAACGACGGGACCAACATCAAGAGCAATGTAGGGGCCGACAAAAGCCGGGACAATGCAGCAGCGCGGCGCAACCCAAACCGTTTGGCCATGGCGCCACCAATGGTGCTACCAAATCCCATCGCAAAAGCTGATAACGCCAAAATCAAGCCGACTTTGGCGTCATCGAGCTGAAATTGCTGGCGATAAAACAGGTTTTGGAACGGTACCACCAGCCCACCAGCCACCCCCAACAACAACGACTGCGACGCAAATCCCATAATCCGCATAAACGGAATCGGCGTCTGATCTGTGGTCGCGACCGGCATGCGGCCATCACTTTGTTGTTTGGCCACCGCCGCATGTACCCCGAGCAATGGCACAATCGCAATCAAACCGATAATCGTCACACTAAACAACGCCACCCGGTACGCCAATGCATCAGTGGCGACTACCCCGAGCAATGGCGCCACCAACCCGGGCAATGCCCCACCAAACAACGACCCCACAAATCCTACCGCCACCGTCGCCCCTGCATTAATCCCAAACAACGTTGCCCGTTGCTTTGGTTCAATCACACTACTCAGCAACGGCATAATTGATGTATACGTGGCAATATTGGCCGCCCCAATCAAAAAATATACCGGCGCAATGATACGAATATCACCCCACATCAACAGCAACGCCCATCCGAGTGCATACGAACAAATCCCAAAAGAAAGGATTTTGAGTGCTCCCCGGCGGTCGATCAACATGCCCAATGGTATCCCAAAAACGAACCCCGCTATTCTAAACAGA
>CALQBW020000215.1 GCA_943328915.2 Singulisphaera sp. GP187
CACTTGATTTGCTCCGATATCTCGTATATTTCGGTGCGCACCATGTTGCTCGAACACTTCCCATACCGCTTTGGCATTCAAACCACCTTGCTCGACACGTCAGACCCCGAAGTGGTACAGGCCGCCATCCAACCCAACACCAAACTCATCCACATCGAGACCCCCGGCAACCCCACCACCCGTATCAGCGATATTGCCGCGATTGCGGCGATTGCGCATGCCCATGGCGCATTGTTGTCGGTAGACAGCACCTGGTCGGGGTTGACCACCCAAAGCCCGCTGGTGTTGGGGGCTGATTTGGTCGAACATAGTATTTCGAAATATATCAACGGTCATGGTGACGCCTTGGGTGGCGCCGTATTTGGCAAAAAGAGCCTCATCGACGTGATTCGCAAATTTGTGGTCAAAGACATGGGTGCCTGTATTAGTCCGTTCAACGCTTGGCAAATCATGCGGGGTGTGGCGACATTGCCCATCCGGATGGAACGCCATAATGCCAATGCCATGCAGGTTGCCCAATTCCTCGAGACAGCACCAGGGGTTGCATGGGTGCGTTACCCAGGCCTCAAAAGCCACCCCAATCACGCCGTGGCTGCCCAGCAAATGCAGGGTTTTTCGGGGATGCTCAATTTTGACTTGGTGGATACCAGCAAACGGGCTGATTTTATCTCCAAGTTAAAAGTGTTTGTGCATGCCGTCAGCCTTGGGCATGACGAGAGTTTGATTTTTGTCTACAACGACTACAACGGGCATGATTTCTTTCGGGTCAGCATCGGCATCGAAGATGCCCGTGATTTGATTACTGACATCACCCAGGCGTTGGCGGCTATTTGAGTAGTGGATGAGGTGGGCAATGCCATCACAACCTGAAATTGCCTTGATTTCTACGGGGTGGGGGCCGTGCTGTTTGTCGCACGCCGGAATGAGATTGCTCGGTGAAGTCTATCGGGTCGAGACATTTGGTCTCGATCCGGCGACTCGGGCACTGATAAGCCAACTCCATTCGATGAGCACCCATTCCCCAGCCCAAGATGCGTGGCAAAACGCCGATTTGATTGCAGTGGCCGCCCGAGCGTTGCGCTTGGCCCAATGCGATGAACGGGCGGCTTTGGTAACACCAGCTGGGGCAATTACGACGGCGATGTGGCCGGTCGTCCAAGCCGCAGCCCAGCAACTGCAGATTACCGTGCGGTTTGCTCATGGGATTGGTCTGGCCGAGTCAATTGCAAATTGCCTGCAAATTCCGTTACCGCCGACGGTCGAAATTCGTCCGTTATTGAGTGATTTTGGCATAGAAACGCGCCTGCCGATTTTGGCGATTGCACCAGACATTGGTGATATTGCTGCTATTGAGGCCCTCTACGATGGCCAAGTGCAACTCTTTGTGGTCGATTTATTTGCACCACGAGTGATGGCGGTTGACATCCAGGCTCCACCCCCGATTGCCCCCAACCAGCTGATTGTCGCGATGCGGGGGACGATGCATGTCGACACCGCTAATGATGGATTGCCCGACGTAAGCGAGACGATTGCCACGACCGCTGATTGGTTTGAATTACTCAACGGGTTGACGGGGGTGGTGCGTGGATAATCAATTATCTGTTGCCCATGTCATCGATCAGCTCCCTGCCACGCCGATTCTCCGTGCACGTATTGTCCGGCGCGTGCGCTGGTGGGCCTTGTTGGCGGTGGCCGTGGTGAGTTTTGTCACCGGTGTCGCTGGCTTCGTTGATGCCTTCCAAAAAACCGACACACAAATTATTGCGGCGGGGTTATTGTTACTCGTGATTTTGGGATTAACAGTGCGGGCATTGGCGAAACGTCGTAAACCGCTCCCGATTACGCTACATTCGCACGTACAACTCGCACTCGAAGCAACGACATATCAGCAACTTTTGACGCAAGCACAGGTCTCAGGTCGGCAGATTTGGGTGGGGCGAGTAGTGCGCCTTCTCGATTATTCGGCGTGGGTCGTATTGGCGATTGTGTTAATGCTTAGTGCTGCGACAGTCTTTTTGTTTTCGGCATTTGGGTTGTATGATGGTGTACGCGCCGGGATTGATATTTTTGATGTCGTGTTAGTGATGGGGTTAGTCGGTCCATACAATAGCGTGCGGAGCGGGCTCGCCAAATGGCGTGCCCGCCGCAATGGCGCCCGCCAACGAGTCAACACGTTGAGCGAAACAGTGCGGAATGCACTTGGCGCCCTCAATAATTTTTGGAATAGTGCCAGTGAGTCAACCGCAGGAGTCGTGCGTACCGGACTGACCACCGTCAGCAGTAGTGTCGCATCTACGGCCACAAGTGTGGCAATCGGGATAACAATAACTGGCGTTGGTTTGGCTGCGGTGAGTGTGACCCCCAATGCGGTGATTGCTACTGGGCGGGTAGTGCCGTTGCCGCCGGTGGTTGCCAGTATTGCCGGCCCCGCAGGGCGAGACGTAGGGCTACGTGGCGCGATTATCTATGGGTGCATGGACGATATTGTGGCGGGTAGTGAGGGGAATGCCGATCAATCGTGTCAAGCTGCCGTCCATCAAGTGGGGAGCGTCTGTGACAAATGGGATGGCCACAATATGCCCACGGCGTGTGAGCAACAAATTTTTACATTGTTACCTGAAATCCAAGCATTGGTCGGCTCAAATAACGACAAACCACGTGGCCCACCCCCTGATCAAAACTCCACCCGCAATCCTGAGCGACAATTGTCAGTAACAGACATCCCTCAAGCGACGCGTGTACCGGCCACCGCATCCCTAACGATGCGTGTGATTGCGACGGCCACCATGACAACGGTGCCAGCCACTAGCACGGCGACAGTGATTCCCATCACCAATACGGTCATCGCTACTCCCAAACCACCGGAACAGCCGACGCAAGGGGTGACTGCGAATAATACGCCATCAGCAAATGACGCTGGTGGGGTTCCCCCAAATATGACCCAGCGCCCGAGCGGCCCTAATAACGATGCAAATGGTAATCCTCTTGATACACCGATTGCTGGGACTGGGCCGCAAACCACGCCGGTCCCGTAGTCGCGTGTGTACGATGCGTTAGTTCGTGCAACAGGCCTACCCTGCTGATTTTGGGCGGCACAGCTGGTACCATACTGGCGTTATTGGAGCCCCGCCATGCCCGATTTTCAATTCGTTAACAGTAAATTAATTCTTTGTTATCACAATTGTGATACCGTTCAACTGTTTACCACCGAAGTAGTGTGAAATTCGTGAAAACAGCAATGTGTAATTGCTTATTGCCGGCATGGTGTAGCCACGTAATAGAGATAGGGTTGGTATGGCTGGCAAAAACGAAATTGCGTTGATTTCGACTGGTTGGGGTCCGCGCTGTTTATCACATGCTGGCGCTGCATTGCTTGCTGACGTGTATCGTGTCGAGACGTTTGGGCTTGATGTCGAAACGCGCCAATTGGTCAGTCAGCTCAATGGCTTGAGTCATCATGCTCCTGCACAGACCGTTTGCCAACACGATGAATTATTGGCAACCGTCGCTCGTGCATTACGCTTGGCCCAAAGTGATGAGTGGGCTGCCCTCGTGACACCCGCCGGTGACATCACGGCAACATTGTGGCCGGTGGTCCAAACTGCCGCCAGCCAGCTCGGTTTGACGGTACGCTTTGCCCATGGCTTGGGGCTCGCCGAATCACTCGCCACTTGCTTGCAATTACCCCTACCGCCAACGGTTGAATTACGTCCCCGTTTGAGTGATTTTGTTGGACAAAACCAGTTACCTACCTTGGCAGTTGCAGCAGAATTGGGTGATGTCACCGACATTTCTGGGTTATATGCGGGCAATGTGCGGTTTTTTGCCGTTGATTTATATGCCAAACAACATAACGTCGTGAATATTGATATTCAGCAGATTGAACGTACTACGCCTAAAAATGCACTATTCGTGGCGGC
>CALQBW020000216.1 GCA_943328915.2 Singulisphaera sp. GP187
CGCCCGGCCACGGGGTTGATGTTGCCGCATACCATGCGTTTTCACGATGAGCATGGCGCAGTACAAACCCAAAGCTTTGGTACGTATGCCTGGGCGACAGCGCCCATGCTTGTCAATGCGCTACCACACCCACTGACTGCAATCGGGACCGGTGTCGATCCGTTACAGGTGGCTGGTTGGCAGCCGTTGGTCTATTCGTTGACCCGTGGCATCCACAAAGATACCCTGCATTGGGGTATGCTCGGCCCCAAAGGATACGTCCCCGAAGAATTCATGGCGTTTGGGGTGGTGCATGCGGGACAAGCAGTGCGGGTGCGTACGACGGTGATGCTGACTTCGCCTGAATCTGGTGCATTTGTGCTGGCAGCACCCGCTGTCAAACGCGTCTGGCTTGATGGAGTCGACCAAGGCTCGTGTGCCCCTGGCTATCAATGGTTTATTCCAATCATCTGGGCTGCCGGTCAGCATTTGATTGAATTTGAACTTGCCCCTGAACAAACTGTCAATTTGCGTGGGTATTGGGCGTTGGTACGCCATCTCGAGCGCTTTGCCCGCCCCAACTGGATTATGCAAAACGACATGCCCCAAGCGGCCTCATTGCTGACCTTTGCGCATACGTTTTCGTTACCCGCACCAACGGCAACGGGCGACATGATTGTGGTGGCCGATGTCCCGGTGACGGTCTATCTCGATGACCACGAAATCGGTCGCCAAGGAGGCTACGATCCCTACGGAAGTACCGTACGCGTGCAGCCCTACAAGTTGCCGGCATGTGGCGCAGGGACGCATCACTTACGTATCGTGGCGCTTGACGGTGGGCGGGGCGTATCGTTGATGGTGGATGCGGTTTGTAGCACGGTCGCCGGTAAAACGTCTGTTGTGATGAGTGGCGTGGGTTGGACGGTGGCGCGACATACTGAGGTAGCCAAACCAGCCCGAATTCGCCGACGGCAATGGGTTGATTTGACCTTCGATACCGACCACGCCTTGTATGTCGACATGGATCCCGGTTGGCCGCTCGTGCGCCGGCGACCACACCCCTTGCCACAAGCCTCCTGGCTCGAAACAAGCCAAGCAGACGATACCGTGGTCGAGCTC
The DNA here is from genome assembly GCA_943328915.2 of Singulisphaera sp. GP187. GTDB lineage: Bacteria > Chloroflexota > Chloroflexia > Chloroflexales > Roseiflexaceae > UBA965. The sequence continues at coordinate 1,099 of CALQBW020000216.1, forward strand.
GTACCCGATGCTTATGCAGGGCGTCAGCGCATGGTGCAGCTTCACTGGCGCGTGCCGGTGGGTGCAACGACGCTCCAGATTGAAACCGAGGCAACGCCGAGCCTGGTGATTGATGGCCACGCAATTCCCCGTACAAACGGTAGCTATTCATTGCCAATAGCCGCGATGCAGGCCCAATTAACGCTGACGGCATCACACGGTGGTGCGGGTGCGGCGCTATTGCAGGCTCCGCTGACCTATCAATGGGGTGAGGGATTTGCACAACTGCCAGCGTCGTTTGCCGATCTGGGGTTGGCTGATTTTGCCGGTGCGGTTACCTTTACTCGTACCATTGACATTAATTACATACGAGGGCAATGGGTGCTCGACCTGGGTGTGGTGCGTGGTACGGCAGAGGTATTGGTCAATGGGCAATCGGTAGGGGCACGGATTTGGTCACCCTATGAATTTGACATAAGTAGTTTTTTAGACATCGGCCAAAACGTTATTTCTATCCTCGTGACCAATACATTGGCACCGTATTTGGCTGGACATAGTCCAACGCACTATGCCCCTGCCCACCAAGAAGTAAGCGGGCTCTTTGGACCGATTTTGCTGAAACAATATGATGTGCGCGAGGATGTGTAAGTATTAGGTGTTTTTTGTTTATTAAAATTATGTTGCTGATGAAAAGGCAACTATTGAATCCAAAGCCAACGTCATTGCTTTCCGGTCAATAAAATCGGAAAGAATGACGTTCGTATTTGGGTTAAATTATAAAATAATTGTAAAGAAAATGTCAGTATTGCATTCTACAAAAAACTGAGTATAATTTTTTTGTAATGATCAGAAAGGGGATGCTATGACACGCTATCATTTCGTTACCTATTGTATTGCAGCACTATTCGTATTTACCGCTTGTGGTAAGACCAATGCACCAGATGCTTCAAGTCAAGCGAATCCAACCGAAGTAGTAAGTACGCTCCAAACCACTGATGCGGCTACTGTGGTGACCGATGCGACGCCAGCAATTGAAGCACCGACAGCTGCTGATGCTGCGGAAAATGACTCGTGGAGTGGGAATAATTTTGCTAACAAACTTGATACCCTCGATAGTTACACTGCGACCTTCACGTATACATCCACGAGCAACGGCAAAGAATCTACGTGGGTGTGGCAGCAAAAAGTAATCCACAACCCAGCCGCGATGGAAATCCGCACCAATTCGAATGGTTCCGATATCCAGGCGGCTGATTTTCGTATGGTGAAAATTGCGGACAAAATGTATACGGTAACCAACGACCCCGTGCAATGTATTGTGGTGGCAGATCAATCGCTTTCTGAAGGGTTGAACCCTGATAGCATTATTGGCAATATCCCTTTTGCGATGCAAAAAACTGGTGCCGGTCCTGATGTGTTTGGACATGCGACAGATGCATATGCGTTCACGGGGAATGCAGCCGATGGTTCGAACTATCAAAGTAACGCCTTATTAGAGCGCAACGTTGGATATGCAATGCGCTGGGAAGTGACTGGTAAAGAAAAAAATGGTGCTACCCTTGAGCCAATGTCGTGGAAATATGAATTGAGTGACATCAATGCAGTTGCGCCTGTCACATTGCCAAAAGAATGCGAAAACATCGGCAGTGGAACTAAATGGCCGATGCCTGACGGTGCACAAGTGACAATGGAAACCAACGAAATGCTCGGGTTGACTTCAGCAAAATCGGTGAAGGAATTGACCGATTTCTATTCTACAGCGATGAAAGATGCAGGGTATGAATCAAGCGATGGTGGCATGACTACCGCAGATTCTACGATGTTGATGTTTAAAAAGGATAGCAAAACCATTGCTGTGATAATTTCGCTCCAAGATGGCAAAGGTATGGTGATTATTACCCAACAATAAATGATGCGAGTTGCTGATCCACCCCTTTCAATCAGATGAGGGGTGGATTTTTCTGGTAAAAAATAAGCGGAAGTATTTTAAAAGTGTATTGCTACACCGAATGTAGGGATAATAATAGGCGGTTCAATGCAGTGTATTGATTATTAAAGACAAAAAATCCCCTTGTGCCATATGACACAAGGGGTGATTTATGCAAAGCCGACTTAGCTGATGCCGAGGTGGTTACGTACAATATTCGCTAAATCTGCACTAAGCGAAGGTGCCCCTTCGGCCATCGTCATACGGTTTTTGGTCATACTGAAGGCCAATTCGTTCGTGAGGTCGGCAAACCCCGTTGCCCCGCCCCAGCCGTCATGCCCAAAGGTGCCACGGCGATTGCCGTAGGTGGCGCTGGTATCACCCAGTGCATACCCCAACCCAAAGCCATCTTGGCGGCCACTGACCGCATCTGCACTCCACGATTGGATGGCGGTGGCGTTGGCAACCCGGCGTACAGGCAACAAGCGCACGCCATCGACACCATTCCCCACTAACGAGGCATAGACTTTGGCGATGGCACGAGCGCTGGCCATCATGTTGGCTGCCGGCATGCAGGTGACTTGGAAGGCCGGGTGGTTGGGCATCAGCGTCGGATCAGCCATCGGGTTGGCTACGTAGGCATCTGCACCCATATCATGGCTCATCTGGGTGGCATCCCCGCGTCGATTGACTGGCAAACCGATAAACAAATCGGTGATACCTAACGGCGCACAAATGTGGTCTTGAATAAACTGCCCAAACGATTTACCACTGGCTGCTTCGAGGACTTTGGCCAGCGGCCAGCCATACGTCAAGCCGTGGTATTGCTTGACGTGACTTGGTTGGCTGGTAGGGGTGAACGCTGCGATGGCCGCGGTGATGGCATCGTAGTCGGCATAGGTCATGGGTGA
>CALQBW020000217.1 GCA_943328915.2 Singulisphaera sp. GP187
GCGACCCAACAGCACATCATACGGCCGGGCATTTTCGGGGTGGAGCTCGAGGCGGTTGCGCTCGAATCGTTGCACGGTGAACGTTTTGCCGTCGACGGTGCTTTGTTGTTCACCACTAATGGGGAAGCCAAAAATCGCCAATCCGCCATTTTGTTCCCAAAACTCACGAAACCGCCCGTCGATGCATTGATTGGTTTCGCTGAAACACCTCGCATCAGCATGCGTGCGGGTTGCCGGTTGGAGCCCCAATCCCACCATGAGCACAATCAAAATAATACCATTGCGTATTGACATGGTAACCTTTCTGTGAGAAATCGTTCATTTGGTGGCTTTGATTGCGAAATACTCAACTAAACTCTCACATTTTAAGTATCCACAAAAGTGGTTAAATTATTTATTTTCATGGCAGAATGCAACAAAAACCGATAGTGAAACGAAATTGTCACTACCGGTTATTTGAAATTTTAATTTGGAAGTTCGGCTACATGCAATGGTTAAATTGTTTGCCCAGCATAATCCTGCGCACGGAAGAAGTGCCCCGTGGTGCCATCGGTGAGCAACGCTGGGACGAGTGCGCCGGGCAGCACTGATTCGACGGCACCTGGGGCGTTGGGGCCGCCCAAATCTGTGCGGAGCCAGCCTGGATCGAGCAAATTGATGAGTACACCAGCCGGTGCTATTTTACCAGCAGTGTCGGTGACAAATTTGTCGACGGCGGCCTTCGAAATCGAATATGCAATTAATTCAGGTTGGTCTTTGATGCCTGAGGTTAGATTGATAATACGTCCCCAGCCGCGTGCGACCATGCCCGGAATTAAGTTATGGCAGATGTGGATTAGGGCGATGACGTTGACGGCAAAGCTCCGCTCGAAATCAACCACAGGGATGTTTTGCCAATCACCTTGGTATGGGGTCATGATAGCGGCGTTGTTATAAACAATGTCGATGCCGGGAGTTTGGGTTGCCACATTGGCAAGCATGGCGTCGACTTGGCCAATGTTGCTTAGTTCTGCGGCAACTTGGATTACCTTGACGCCCGTGGCGCGCAAGTCAGCGGCCAAGCTGTTGGTACCGGCAATGTCGCGGCTGTGCAATACCACGTTGCAGCCATAGCTGGCGAGCCCCATACTGACTTGACGTCCCACGCCTCGACTGGCACCGGTAACGAGGGCCCATTTGCCGCGAATATCGGCTTTTTGCATATTAGTGACTTTCTTTTCAAAATGAATTTACCAGTAATTGGTAAGCGCTTTCCAATATACGCGTAGTGGTATTTTAGCGTGGATTGGGGAATCATGCAAAGGTACCGTACGGACGTATGTATTCCCATACGGTACAAGTACAATGTCGTTTTTTGGGTGATAGCTACAGCGTCGCCGTCCCTCCCGCAGCGATGTGTACCGTGCCACTGGGCAAATGGATGACGCCACTTACCCCTGCCGGCAACGTTACTCTCCCCCGCAACACGCCATGATCGCGCCAAAAGGCGCTGTGGATGTGGCCATTGGGGTGGGGGGTGACGGCACTGACCCGTTGCAGTGGTCCGAGTTGGGGTGTGATGGCAACCTCGGCAAAGCCGGGTGCTGCCGGCCGGACCCCCACCAAGGTGGCGTGATAGTGGAACAAGGGATGGGAGCCCCAGGCATGACAATCCGACCGGGACGGTTCGGGCATTTCGACGGTGGTTTTGAGCCCCTGCGCCGGCAAATCAAACCAGAGTTGCATGCGTTGCAACAGCAGGTCAATTGCCCCCATGGTGCGGTATGTTTCAAACAAATAATGGCTGAAATAAATCGTGGCGCGGGCCATATCGGGGCGGGTTTGCAGCGCCTGTTGCATTTTGGGGATATGGCTGGGTTGGGCGATACCGCTGAGGATGGCCAGGCATTGCGCGTGCTCACTCACCAGCGGTTGCCCGGCGACTTCGTAATAGACGCCGGCTGCCTCGTCCCACAAGTGGGCATCGAGGGCGTCGCGGGTCTGGGCAGCATGGGCATGCCAGCGGGTGGCCATGCTGGCTTCGCCGTAGTGATGTTCGAGGTCGGCTGCCAGCTCGAGGGTATAAGCCAGGTGCCAGTTGATGGTGGCGCAAGGGTGGCGGTCGGCGAGCGGCGGCATACCGCCATCCCAGCCAGGGACCCAGTCAACAAAATTCCAGCCTGCTGGTGGGTTGATGAGCCCATCTGGGCGACGCTGCGACACAAACGCGTCGAGCACATTGCGGATGCCCGGCAACATGGTTTTGACTAAATCAGGCTGATTGCGCCAATGGGCGATGTCGTGCACCATGGCAATCCACCACAACGAAAACGGCGGAATTATTTGTTGTATGCGACTGGGGTAGCGTGATTGGGTCAGATTGCTGGGAATGCGTGATTGATGAAACAACTTGATGGCCTTGGCCGGCAAGCGGTCGTCACCGGTGAGTACATGCGTGACCAGTGCTTCGAGTCGGGTGTCGCCCACATACATCAGTTGCTCGTAGTAGGGGCAATCCATGTAGGTTTCGTGGGCACACATCTGCAACACCCGTTGCATCATCGGGATGACTGAGGTGAGGCGTGGATCGTCGCAATCAAATGTGCCGCTGAACTGGAACGGATAGCCGGTTTCGGCTATGGAGATACGCTCGATGACGAGTGGTGCGTCTGCCGTTGCCACGCAGATTTCGATGTAGCGTCCTGATTGCCACCACAGACTCGTCATCGTGGCATTAGTAGAACCGTCGCTGATGAAGGTATCACCGACTCCATTAAAAAACTTCCCGTCGATTTCGTTGCGGTTGGTTTTGACCCGAAAAAACTCCGCAGGATTGCTACTCAGCGACTCTTCCCAGTCGATGCGCACGCTAGCATCTCGCCCGCCACTGATGGTGAGTTGCGGGTAGGCACAGACGTATTCGTCAATGTCGACAATGACCCTTTGGCAGGTGTGGGCGGGGATGGTGAGTGGCGCTTTGCCATTGAGCAGCGCTTGCCAGCCTGCATGCCGATCGGCGTGGTCACGGGTTGGCTCTACTGCTTGGTGCATGCTTTGGCTGGCTGGGGTATCGTCGATGTAGCGTACCGTGCCCAGATTGCGTGGGTCGTGACGCATGGGAGGAAGTGGGGCGGGCTGCAAATGTTTGCCACTGCCCAGTTCATAATCGATCAAACTATCTTCGCCATGATAGACATTTATTGTCGGTTGCCAATCACTACCTGCGCCATGCTGCCAATCCCAGCTGTGTTGACGGGCATCAAAAATGATGTTGCAGCCGGTGCCCCAGGCCTGCTTGGGTTTGGTAAAGGTGTAGCTACTGAGTGATTTGGCCTGCCACGCAGCGCTACCGGTGGCAACGGTGGAGTTCCATTGGTCATCACTCGCCACGATCAAACTATGGCTATGGCCGATTTGCGCATAGGCAGCTTGATCGCCGAGGCTCCAGACTAACGCCGTCAAATGATGGGTACCCGCAGCGAGTTGCAGTGTGTGGCTATGGTAATGCCACATGCTGTGGTCGCCTCGTTCAGGACCACGGCTTAGACATTCACCATTGACATAAAACTCAAATCGTTCGTCGCCACTTACCTGCACCGGGATGATGCTATGTGCATTGAGGGTGATGGCGAGGTGAAAAACCGTTACTTGGGGTGGGGTGGCAGCGCTCCCGCGGATCCATTGTGCGGGCCAACGGCCGTGTTGATGCCAATGCGTCATTGCAGTGCCTTTATTCTGATGGCAAAAAGGATGATGGCAATATTATACGCATTATTGCGGAGGGCAATGGAAAATGGAAAATGGAAAATGGAAAATGGAAAATGGAAAATGGAAAATGGAAAATGGAAAATGGAAAATGGAAAATGGAAAATGGAAAATGGAAAATGGAAAATGGAAAATGGAAAATGGAAGGTTTTCTGCAAAAAAATACC
>CALQBW020000218.1 GCA_943328915.2 Singulisphaera sp. GP187
AGCTATGCTAAAATGATGGTATCCCATTGATGACTCCTGTGTAAGTGTTGTCTGGTAACTCCATTTTACACGTGTTGTCAGTGGGAATTCATTTCCGTTTTAGCTGTCGCACTTCATATTACAATCCGCCTTGAAAAAATAGTTCAAATTTATTTGAACTATTTTGGCGGGCAAAAAATGGGTAGGGAGTCCTGTGACATGCAATAGCGCGAAACGTGCTGTGGCATGGATGGGAAGGAGTATATAATCGCCTACGTCATTCCATCCCGGTTGCCGCGGCAACCGTGGAGGGGAATCTCCGCGGTAGGCCAGTGCATCATTGCCTCTGCGCATGCCAGGGCTGTACCGACCACTCGGAGAATGTAAGGCGCCTACGGCGCCATGCAATGACGTAGGATGGTTCAGTCTATTTTTGACAAACGGGAATGGCAAGCGTATGCTCAGTGCTGATTAATGGAGTGAAGTAGGAATCAGACATGGGGACAAATCTTGCCAAAGTAGCGGCGCATGCGGGGGTGTCACTGGCGACCGCCTCACGGGTGCTCAATGGTGGCGCACGGGTCGTGACCGAAGCCTTGCGCGAGCGGGTGCTCGCTGCTGCCCGAGAATTGCAATATGTCCCCAATGCCCAAGCCCAAGCGTTGGCGCGGGCGAGTAACGCCATTGTGGGGGTGGTAGTGCACGATATGAGCGATCCCTATTTTTCGGAAATATTACGGGGGATCCAGCGAGTGGCCACCAATGCCAATCGCTTGGTGATTACCAGCAACAGCTATCGTGATCCCGAGCGCGAACTCGAATATGTGCGCTTGTTACACGCCCACCGCGTCGACGCCTTGATTTTGGCAGGCAGTGGGCTCGATACCCCCGCATATAGTCAGCAGATGGCGCAGCAAATTGCCGTGTTTTGTGATACTGGTGGTCGCGTCGTGTTAATAGGGCGCCATCAAATCCCCGGCGACACCGTGCTCCCCGATAATTTTGGTGGTGCGTCTCGGTTGGCGAGCTATTTTGCCCAACTCGGTCATCGTCGGATTGGCGTGATTGCCGGCCCCGCTTTATTGACCACCACGCATGATCGTCTCGAGGGGTTTCGCACAGGCCTAGCGGCTGCGGGGATTGTCCTTCACGACAGTGACGTCGTCAGCGGAGATTTTTCACGCGATAGCGGCGTGGTAGCCACCCACCAATTATTGACACAGTCGCCCGACATTACCGCTGTGTTTGCGCACAACGACGTGATGGCGGTTGGTGTCCTCGTGGCGTTGCGCCAGCGTGGCATCGCTGTGCCCCTGCAAATGACTGTGGCCGGGTTCGATGATATCCCCGTTGCAGAGGATGTCACCCCGGCGTTGACGACGGTGCGGGTGCCCATGGTGGAATTGGGGGTGCAGGCCATGACCATGGCAATGAGTACGACGAGCGAGTCGTTTCGGACGGTGTGCTGTGCCACTGAGCTCGTCATCCGTGCAAGTAGTGGTCCCGTGGCGCCGCGCGACTAAGCCATCACATCCCAGCCCTCGGCATCGACGGCGTAGTGGAGCGGTTGATGCGCAAAAAATCGGGTGATTTCGTCTACTACAATCTGGCTCTGGCGCAATCGGGCATCGCGGGTCACCGCAGCCATATGGGGCAGGACCACACAATTTTCTAATTGAAAGAAAGCCGAATCGACGGGCAAAGGCTCGTGGGGTTCGGTCACGTCAATCACGGCATTGATGCGCCCAGTCTGTAATTCGCTGAGGAGCGCATCGCTGTCGATTAAACGTGCCCGCGCGGTGTTGACAAACAACACCCCATCCTGCATTGCCGCAAACTGCGCCGCCCCTAGCATCCCGATGGTCTGTTCGGTCACTGGCGCATGGAGCGACACAATGTCGCTCCCACGGAGCAACGTGTCGAGGTCGGTCAGGGTGGCTCCATGGGCGTTGGCAATCGCTGGTGTGGCATAGGGGTCGGCGAGCAGGATCTGCACGCCAAACGGCTGCAACAGTTGCATTACGCGCCGACCAATCGCACTGGCACCGATGATGCCGACGGTACTCCCTTTGAGTTCGCGTTGGCTCGTAATGGGGAGTATAGGCAGGCCCTGACGGTAGCGATTGGCGGTGGCAAAGGCATTCCGCCGCGCCATGATGATGGCTCCCACGGTGAATTCGGCAACCGATGTGGCCAACGAATCGTTGGCGCGACTGACCTGTAAGCCCCGGGTGATACTGGCGACCGGCACGAGCTGTTTGACGGTGCCGGCACTGTGCATCACCAGGCGCAACGGCGAATTGTCATGGGTCCAGCTGTCGAGTTGACTGAGGAATGGCACACCCCAGCCCGTAATAAGCACCTGGGCGTTGGCACACGCATCGCTAATCGCCCGCTGGCTGGCATTGCCGATACCGTCCCAGATTTGCACATCGCCGAGGGCTTGGAGTTGCGGCAAGTAGCTGGCGAATTCGAGTTCGTGTAGCACACCCTGTGATAGAGCGACATAAATGATTGGTTTCATGATACGGTGTAGGTTTCTTTTTTGATTGTATCCACATTAGGCGTCACGCGACGCCTGTTGCGGATAGCCCTTTGCGCCATTCGTAACGACGGTAAGCGCTTTCCATTCATCAATATAGCACATGGGGCGCGCTTATCGCAATGTAACTGCGAAATCGTGCCAGACCTACTGCCGCTATCATGATGCAGGATATGGCTCTTTTTTGATTGCTTCAGCGTAGCCAACCATTGCGCTCTGATGATTACGGCACCAATCTTGGATTACATAGAGTGGCCAGAGGGCATATTCATTCATAATAAGCCGTAATATCAATGGTACATGGGTCTTGAGTGGCACGTCACGATGTCCAGATTCCAATGTGCGCTGATATTTGTCAACGGTGAGTTTGGCAGATTCGTGCCGGCGGACCAGGGCATTTGAAAGGGGCAATAGTAGATTCGAAATAGGATAGGTCAAGCCTACAATTTTGACTACCTGTAATTGATGTGTGGTAAGCAACCAATTGAGCCGGTCGCGTGTGTAGCGTCGCATATGTCCGGCAATATCGTCTTCGATGCCCCAATGCACAGGGGACATTGGCGTGAGAATGATGATGTGTCCGCCATCGCGGGTGATGCGATGTGATTGGGCTATAAATTGCGATTCCTGATTATCTGGTAAATGCTCAATAACCATACTCGATATAACCAAATCAACAGATTGTTGTGGTGTATACGTCAAAAAATCAGCACATACCACTACAAGTTGTTGTGCATCTATTTCTTTTGCAAAACGAGTTTTTAGCATTTCTGCACTTGTGGTATCGAGCTCAATCGTAATCCCACGCCACCCCATACTCATCAAGAGCATAGTGAGATAACCGTCGCCACCACCAACTTCAACAAATGTGCCAATACGTAGCTTGGCAATTTGTCTGCGGAGGTACATCATTTGCAAAATAGTGCCTGGAGGTAATCCGGCTTGAATTTGGCCACGATGGTACGTATTGCTATTTGGGTGCGGTGTAATTGGGGATTGCGTATTCATTATGCAAGTCCTACACAGTAAAAACCTTGATTGCTAGTTGACGCCTATTATGAACTTTGTCATGATATTTGTGCAACCAAAAAATCAGCAAATAGACTCGCAATCAGGGTAGTAAAAATCAAAGATTGATAGGTCCTTATAAAATCCATTCCTCTTCGGATTGACTAGAAGAGGAATGGAAAGGATGAACTAGCGGTCGAGTGAACCCCAGACTTCGATTTTTTTGCGGATGCGCAAGATGACTTCGTCCGTGAATTCGGTGGTGCTGGCATGTCCTTTTAAATCGGCAGTACAAATTTTGTCATAGACCGCTTCAAACACTGATTCTTGGATGGC
>CALQBW020000219.1 GCA_943328915.2 Singulisphaera sp. GP187
ACATCCAACACATGAGAACCATGAAGCACTGCCTCATGCAATTCATCTATGGTAATCACGGGTAACTGCACCACGCTAGTCAATTTGGCATTACTTACCCCCAACACGTGGTACCCAGCCTGACGCGCAATTTCGGCAGCGACTTCGGCAGTGGCTATCGTGTCGGCATACACAATCACTTGTGCCCCCGCTGCCACCAATGCGGTCAAACGGAGCACCATCGCTTCCCGTTGGTAGGGAATATTGATTGCGCCGGCAACATAGCCTTTGGCAAACAACCCCGGGGCACGCACATCAATCACGACTGCAGCTTGAGCACTCGCCGTCACGATTTGTTGCTCGCTGAGCCCTTGGGCATGTTGGCCATAATACCCCAATGGAAGCGGCAATTCACCACGGTTGGTGTTGCGATGGATCAAAATAGCTTCGACCGCTTCGCGGACATCACGGCGCATCCATGTATCAAACGTAGCATAGTCTGGTGCTTGCAAAGCCCAATTATGCCGGCGCTCAAAACCAATCGTGCTGGACACTTTGCCACTCATGGCGCGCCCACCACAGGCCGAGCCGCCAAAATGCCCGGGATAGACTTCGACATCATCGGCCAAGGTCATTATTTTTTGTAAACTGGCATACAACACATCAGTGCCCGTGCCGGCCAAGCTCACCAAATCAACCCGCGCCACATCACCCACAAACAACGAATCACCGGTCAAGACAAACCAGGGCTCGTTGCTCCGTGGTGTATCACTCACCACATATGCGGTATGCTCGGGGGTATGGCCTGGGGTATGCATTGCGCGTATCACCAAATTGCCGATATTGACCATATCACCATCATCGATGGGCTGATGGGGGAACTGCACATCTGCCAAGCGGGGCGCATAAATCGTTGCCCCCGTCAGCGCCGCAATCGCTCGCCCCGTTGAGAAAAAATCTGCGTGCATATGCGTCTCGAACACAGCAACTATTTGCAAGCCTTTTTCGGCGGCTAACGCGGTGTAGGTTTCAGCGCTCAACGACGGATCAACTACCGCTGCCTCTCCTTTCGCCACACACCCAATCAGGTACGATGCCGCGGCGAGACCTTCGTGTAATAATTGTCGAAAAATCATCTGAACCCTCCTGCGCTACCCTAACGTACTTGTGTTTTATCATACTCCTAAAATTCTATATAATCAATAGAGTTTTAGTGGTATTCAGAAATTGCCTTTATCTCTGTAGATTTTGACACCACGAGACAAAGGCAATATCAAAAAGTAATTAAAATTCTGTTGGCAAATTCGCTTCACGCCAACTCAAAATCCCACCAGCGACATTGGTGAGCTGAGCGTAGCCATGTTGACGAAGCACATCGCAGGCCATTTGGCTACGTTTACCCGAACGACAAAAGCAGGCGATGGGGCGATCCTTGGGGATTTCGGCGAGGCGCAAGGCAAGTTCCGGCAGTGGGATCAACACGGAGCCGGCCACATGCCCATCTTGGGTGTATTCATCGGTGCCACGCACATCGAGCAGATACAAATTGGGATTGGTGGCGAGTAGGCTAGCCAACTCATGCACAGACATTTCCATTAACGATTCCTTCTGTATACAAAAACGAAAAACGTCCGTTACGGCATGCTGTGCATGCCACCATGATCATGTTCCATAGCTTGGGCCCATTGGTGTAACAATTCCACCGCATTTGGTTTGGGGCTGGCAAACTGCAAGGCTGCACCGACGGGGGTATCGTGATAGGTAATGGTAATGTCAGTAGCGAAGGGGGTGAGCTTGCTGGCGATTGTGGCGCTGGTGGGGCTCATCGAATCACTGAAGTCACCAGTTTGATGACGGGTCAATTCAGCTTGCATATGGTCACGAATGGTGGCGATGATAGTCTGGTCGCCTGGTTTGAGGGTGGTCAGGCGGATTTCGATGCCGTTGGGCATCACAATGAAATCATAGCCCGCATCGCTCATCAATACGCCGTGATCCATGCCTGGCATGTCGGCCATCCCCGAATGATCAGCATGCCCACTGGTAATCCCAAAATAGGGGATCAACATTACAATTGCCACGGCCACGATGACTGATGCAATCACGGTAATCCAGGCGGTACGACTCATCGACTTCATAGGTGCTACTTTCTGGTAGTGAGCAGATTCGCCCGATTCCATCCCATCATACCACCAGACAAATTACGAATATTCGTAAAACCTGCCTGCGCTAATTGATTCAACGCCGCACTACTACGGGCTCCTGAGCGACAGACACAGACCACCATGCGGTCTTGGGGAATTTGGGCGAACTTGCCTGATAGTTCACCGAGCGGAATCAAATGCGCACCAGCAATATGCCCATCTTGTCTGAATTCTTGTGACGAACGCACATCGAGCAGATACAGCGGCGTTTTGGCGGTTATCATTGCCTGCAATTCAGTAGCGGTAATCCGCGTGGTTGCTCCTGATGCTGTCTGCCACCATTGACTAATCTGTTGCAATAGTGTCATTACTCACCACCTCTGCTAATACAATCATCGCATCAATCACTTGCTGACGCCGAATCGGATCAATCTGCGCTAATAATTCCCCGAAGCGGTGGTTACGAGCCTGCACAATCGCATCACTAGCTGTTATACCGGCTGGAGTGCGGCGCATCAACTGCACACGGGCATCGCTGACGTCACGCTCACGCACCACCCACCCACGATCGATTAATTCGACTACCATGCGACTGACCGTGCTCTTTTCGAGATTCAAGGCTTGCACCAATTCGCGTTGCGACAACGGCTCCTCGTTGCGGAGTGCCACCAATGCACACGCTTCAGCCAGCGATACCGGGAATCCACACGGCGTCGCATCACTGCGGTGTAACCCCAATCCCCGCACGAACTGCATCAAATGCTCTTGAAAAACCTGCGCCTGGACATCGTTTTTTGTCATTAGTTGCTCCATACAACCATTTAATAGTTGTATTATACAACTATATATGAATTTGTCAAATCCAATCATGCGCTAGCCCCAACGGGGCGATATGCCATAGCACAGGGCAACGCCCTTGCGTATCCAATAATCGTATGGCACGCCACGGAGATTCCACGCTACGGGTGCCCGCACCCGGCATGGAATGACGTTGGGGGATGCGTGCCCGCACCCGACATGGAATGACGTTGGGGAGTGGGTGCTCGCGCCCGGCATGGAATGACGTTGGAGGCTGGGTGCTCGCACCCGGCATGGAATGACGTTGGGGGATGCGTGCCCGCACCCGGCATGGAATGACGTTGGGGGATGCGTGCCCGCACCCGGCATGGAATGACGTTGGGGGATGCGTGCTCGCACCCGGCATGGAATGACGTTGGGATGCAAGGTCACTTTCGACTTTCGACTTTCGACTTCCTCCTTCGCAAATGCTATAATCTGGGCATGCGTACACGAACTGTACAAACACTACTGATGTGGGTAGTCATCTGGGTCGCGATTGGCATCAATGTGGTGTGTATTGTGCATTGTCACACCAACCACACTGAGCGCATCGGCAGCTCACACTACGTCTGTACGCAACATACAACGCAAGAATCACCCTTACCCATCGACTATGCCACACTCACCCACCTTAGTCATTTCTTCCTCGTTACGTTAGGAATACTGTGTGTGGTGTTGGCGAGCGAAGCATTGGTGTGGCGTGTGTGTCACCGATCAGGGCACATCCCCAGCGTGTTGTCTCCCCCACCAAAACTCATCTATTTATAAAATCACCCACTGCATCTCACCATAGTACCGTATCAAATCGTGCGTTCGTTGTGCATCTCTTGGATGAGCAACGTCACTGTCTATCGTCGCGTTGCGCC
>CALQBW020000220.1 GCA_943328915.2 Singulisphaera sp. GP187
GCTGCCGCACCATGGTCAATCCCGATCCGCGCCCAACGGTTGAGCATGATACAGGCCGGGTAGCTGGCGATTTGCAGGGCGATGCCTAGTGGCCCGGCGACCTGACTGGCCAACCATACCCCCGTATAGACGGCGATGACCCGCACCCCTGCCCGTGTCCATGGCCGTACCACCACACTATAAAACGTGGCCGGGCGGTGGTCCACAAACGGCAACACCATGCCGATCAGGAAGGCGTTGATGGCAACGACCAAGGCGCCAGTACTAGGGCCCACGGCTAGGGTGATGCTCAAAATGGCTACACCGGCGAGGGTATGGGGGTCGGCAGGTGGTACGCGAAAACCCACACTCTCGATCAAGAGTGTGGTGAGGATGAACACTGCGACATGCCAGAGGGGAATGGCTGGTGGCGTAAATTGCCAGGCCAACAAAGCCCACCCTACCAAGCCGACACCGATGCTGTAAACGATGAGCCAGTGCTCTCGCTTCATTATCAGCCTCGCCTAACCGTTTGTACGAATACTATTTGAAAACACAGGGGGGAATTATGCACCCTCGCGTGACTCGATACTTGCTAACGCGTCACCTGCGGTGCGGAAAATTTCAAAGACTTGAGAAAAACCCGTCATTGCAAAAACTTCTTCGACTTGTGGTTGCAAGCCACACAATACGAGCACACCATGGCGCTCGTTGAGTTCACGCCGTACCAACAACAACGCACGTAACCCACTGCTACTCAGAAACGTTACCTGTTGGAGGTCGATCAGGATTGTCCGTGCGCCGGCAGCAAGTGCTACATTGACCGGTGCGAGTGCAGTAGCCGTGTTGCGCGCGTCGAGTCGCCCTTCGAGGGCAAAGCGTTGTACGGCAACGGCATTGGGCTCTGCAAAGCGCTTGCACAACACCAGAGTATTGCCATCGGCATCAAAATCAAATGAAACCTTGTCCATTAATTTGTGCATCAAATAAATCCCCAAGCCACCGGCTTGGCGATCTTCGAATGGTGAATGGATGTCTGGTGCAGGGACTTGGGTAGGGTCAAACGGGCGACCATTATCAATCAGCGTAATTTGCAATTCGCCCGCATCAACCAACCACGAAAGTCGAATAACTCCCGGGGTGTCTTCGGAGTAGGCGTGCTGAATAACGTTGGTAGCAGCTTCATCAACGGCTAATTGTACTTGCCACGCTTCGCGTTCACTCATCTTTGCGCGGTGCGTTGCGGAATTTACAAATTCGCTTATCACGGCCAGAGAATCTAGTTGGGCGGGGACAGTCAATGAAGCGCTTGGCATTTTCCGTGAACCTCGTATTAAAACGACCCTACAGCCTCGGTCGCATTGGGGAAAATCTCGAACAATGACGTGAATCCAGTCAAGTCAAAGACTTCACGGATGCGGTCGGGTAACCCAGCCAGCCGGATGTCGCCCCCCTCAAGGTCGGTCAACTTCCAGTCTCGTGCTTTTTTACGAGATTCAATCAATACCCGCAAGCCAGGGCTGGCGACGTATTCGAGGTGACTCATGTCGAGCACAATCCGGTAACGACCTTCGCCAAACAGTTCTTCGATTTTTTGTTTGAGTGCAGGTGCGTGCATTGCATCGAGCCGCCCGCCAATGGTCAGCAAATCGGCGCGATTCATGCGCTTGTGGGTAATTTCCATGGCGCATTCTCCTTGTGTACAATCAATAACTGACTGCTTACTACCGGGAATTATACCACGAACAACAATAAATGCAGAATGTACGCCTGCAACGCAAAGTATTACCTTCGTCAACCTAGCCATACCCCAACCAATCATTACCGTATAATTGGTTGATGGATATTTTTACAATTATTGGACAATCATGAAACAACGCATCATCTATTGGTTGCTCGTACTATTGACCTTTAGCGCATGTGGCGACCGCACAGCCACAACCGCAAACGACGGCATGATTACCCCGGTATTTGCCTTTACTGAGGCGGTGGTTGGCCCCAACCGCTTGCCGATCGGGATTATCAAAGCCGGTTCGCCCGTCAACGATCCCCAGGCGGCCATCACATTGCGCTTTTTTAACCTCGATGTCGATAGCAAAACCGCCATCGGTGATGCGACCGCCACGTATTATGGCGAAGGTCTCCCTGCCGCCGTCTACGTCGCCAACTTCACTTTCCCCAGTGCCGGCAACTGGGGTGTCGAAATCAATGTCCTACTCACTGGCATGACCAAACCCACGAGTACCAAATTGCAGCTCCCCGTCAGCGAACGCGCCATTGCCCCCAAAGTCGGCGACAAAGCGATAGCGGTTGACACGCTGACCGTCAGCGATACCCCCGATGTCAGCCAACTCGTCTCAATGACCGACCCCGATCTCAACCTCTACCAAGTCAGCCTCAGGACTGCGCTCACCCAAGCCAAACCAATTGCCTTGCTCTTTGCCACCCCCGGGTTCTGTCGTACCGCCGTCTGCGGTCCCAGCCTCAAGGTATTTAGCGCACTCCAGCGCACCTTCGGCGACAACATCACCTTCATTCACAGCGAGATTTATCGCTTCCCCTTTGGTGATTCGTTTAGCCAACAAAACGTTGTCTTCCAACAAGCCATGACCGACGGCCGCAATTTGACCGATGCCGAGCGCAAAACTGGCGTCGCTGAGGCCTATTTCGCCTGGGGGTTGCAATCCGAGCCATGGCTCTTCCTCATCGATGGCAATGGAGTTATCACCGCCCGCTTTGAAGGGGGCTTGACCAGTGAAGAACTCACTCCGCTGTTGACCGAGTTGGCCAAATAATCCCACACAAAACCCCCCTGTCACGCATAAACGTGGCAGGGGGGTTTTGTATGATGGGAATACGTTATTTGACGGTTTTGGCTACTTCTTGGACGTAGGTGGTAAACAAGCGTGCCCACTGTGGTTCGCTGGTGTTCCACAATTCTTCGGGGTGCGACTGGATGCCTACCGCAAAATGCTCGTTGGTCGATTCGATGACCTCGACCACGCCATCACTACTTTTGCCGACGATGCGCATGTTGGGCGCCACGTCACGCACCGATTGATGGTGCATGCTGTTGGTCTTGATGATGGTTTGTCCCAGCGTCTCGGCCAACCAACTCTCTTCGTCGATTTGGATGTCGTGGGCTAGTACAGTGCCATCGTCTACATCAGATGAGTAGGTATGGTTCAACGAATTATTTATTTCAGAAGGGATATCTTGATAGAGGGTCCCACCCGCTGCTACGTTGAGCATCTGATGACCGCGACAAATCCCCAGGATGGGTTTGCCATCGGCAATGGCGCGCCGGGTCAGATAAAGCTCACTGCTGTCTTGGAGCAAATTGTTGCTGCCCAATTTTTCGTGGGCGGGATGATTGTATGCATCAGGGTGAATGTCGACGCCACCGGCCAATAACAACCCGTCGATTATTTCATACAACCCATCAAGGACGCCTGTTTCATCAGACAAGGGCAGCAACAACGGTATGCCGCCCGCTTTTTCAATGGCAGTCAAATACGTTGGTGAATTGCCTAATGCAAATCCACCCCATTCGTTGAGGGCTTGGCGGCATGGGATGCCAATTACTGGTCGTTTTGCCATGATTGTTTTTCCTTTGTTAAAAAATTATTCAGCGGCATTGGTGAATGGGGTATCAAAATATGGGGTGGATGCCGTCCTTCGGAACACATTGTTTGAATTCATCCCTCGCATTGAGAATATTCTGCCCACATCATCACGATTTCAGGGACTTTGCGCTTGTCGGATACCCATCCAGACCACATGGACGGCGGGGAGAAACAATGTGTCGGGTCATCGGCGATTCCATAAATCAGGCTGTAGCA
>CALQBW020000221.1 GCA_943328915.2 Singulisphaera sp. GP187
AGTCCAAGCGTAATAATTATCAAACATGCAATGGCCACAAACACTAACGGTGTATCAAACAACCCACGGGCTATGTTTATTAATGCACCGAGCCCGTCACGTCCACCGAGATATTCGCCAACGACTGCACCAGTCGTCGCTAAGACAACGCTTGTACGTAACCCACTAAACATTACTGGGAGTGTAAGAGGAAGTTCGACATACCAAAGTCGTTGTATTCGTGATGCACCATATAACACTGCAACTTCGCGTAAGTCCAATTGTATAAGTTGTAGGCCAGTATAGGTTGCGGAAAACACGGGGAAAAACGTAATTACGATTGCAACAACAGCGCGCGCCCAAAAAGAATCATTGATCCAAATTAAAATAAGCGGCGCAATTGCCAAAATAGGAATTGATTGACTCGCAGATAAAAACCAGTTTAGGCCAGCTTTAATATGTGGAAATTGATAAAACAGCCACCCGATCAATGAACCGAGCACATACGCAACAATTACCCCAGTGAACGCAACACTGGACGTTGCTTGGAGGTGATGCCAGAGTTGCGGTGTTTGCAATTCACTAAAGAAGCGCAATGCAATGACACTTGGTGCAGGTAATAAATAACGAGGAATTTGCAGGGTATCAACCAATAATTCCCACGCTATAAAAAAGAGGAACATTACCGTTATACGTGTAAAGGTCATGTAACTTATGTTTCTGTTAGAATATTACATTATGTTGAGTTACTGCCAAAAAAACGTTCTTGGAGGACGCGAATAGGAAATCGTATAACCGCCGTAATTATTCGTTTGAACCTCATTGGTTGAATTATCAAACGAAATAACCATTTAAGACCCCATGAATGCATCCATTCCGGTGCGAGAGGAACGATTCCGGCTATTTCATCAAACGTCCCACCAATTCCAATAGCAATTGGTACGTTGAGGAATGGTTGATTACGCGCAATCCACAAATCTTGGGCAGGGTGGCCATAGGCTACCAACAAAATATCAGGATTAGCTTCGGTAATTTGCGATCGAACAAACGGTTCTTCAATGATACTTGGTGACCCTGCATAGCAACCAGCCACTTGGAGTCCATGATATCGCTTGCCTAGCACTATCGCTGCTTTTTCGGCAACGCCAGGTGCTGAGCCAAGAAAGAAAATACGCCACCCACGATTAGCAGCGAGTTTGGCCAATTGTTCTACCAACGCTACGCCAGTAACGCGTTCTCGGATCGGTAATTTTTTTAGGAATCTTGCAGCCCATAAAATACCAATACCATCAGGTGTGGCGAGTGCCGCATTATTTAGCACTTTTCTAACTTGGGGGTCTCGTTGCGCTTCCATCACAAACTCAGGATTTATCGTAACGATCTGATGGACACCTCCGCTGCGAATGAGACTTTCTATCACGCGAGCGGCTTCGTTTTCAGTAACATCATCGACGTTTACCCCCAAAATATCGATTCGTTTGGGGGTGATTGGAATAATTCCAGTGTGTGAATTTCGGCTATCAGTCATTTCAGTGAACCTGAATACGTTCAACTATTGCTGCGCCGACTATATCCGTGTGAGTAGTTACCTCGCCCGGCATTGCAACATCCTTTGTCACAATCCCGGCATCAAGGGTGGCATACACCGCACGTTCCACCGCATGTGCTTCGGATTCGAGGTTGAGTGAATAGCGCAACAACATCGCCACGCTCAAAATCGTTGCCATGGGGTTGGCAATTCCCTTACCAGCAATATCGGGAGCAGATCCATGGATTGGCTCATATAGCCCCATACGGGTCGGCCCCATACTTTCGGCACCGAGTGATGCAGAGGGGAGCATGCCCATTGAGCCGGCGAGCATTGAGGCCTCGTCGGTCAAAATATCGCCAAACATGTTTTCGGTGACAATTACATCGAAATCAGCAGGGCGGCGAATGAGATGCATGGCACATGAGTCGACAAGCATATGTTCGAGTGCCACATCGGGGAATTCGGCTTGCATGATGCGCGTCGCGGTACTGCGCCACAAGCGTGACGTTTCGAGGACGTTGGCTTTATCGACAGATACGAGTTTCTTTTTGCGGCCACGGGCAGTGACGGCAGCGGTACGAATAATCCGCTCGATTTCACCGGTGGAGTAAACACAGGTATCGATGGCTTGTTCACCACTCGCATGGGGCTCGCGCTTTTTTTCACCAAAATAGATACCGCCGGTTAATTCGCGGACTACAATCATATCAACGCCGTGCAATAATTCAGCCCGCAACGGCGATGCTGCAATCAAGCGAGGGTGGATCGTGACGGGCCGCATATTGGCGTAGAGTCCTAACGCTTTACGAATCCCGAGCAGTCCCTGTTCGGGGCGTACTTTGGCGGAGGGATTATCCCATTTTGGGCCACCGACTGCGCCGAGCAGAACCGCGTCAGATGCCTGACAGGCAATTAAGGTGGCCTGCGGCAACGCAGTGCCGGTCTGGTCGATGGCACAGCCACCGAGCAGGGCAGTATTAATGGTAAAGGTATGCCCAAACACTGCTGCAACGCGTTTTAATACGGCAACCCCTTGGGCAACGACATCGGGACCAATTCCATCACCAGGTAATGCGGTAATTGTGGCGTTCATTATAATCCCACCGTATCTACCCGGGTGGTGTGGGTCTGTTCATAGGCATTGATATCGCTGTCTGCATTCGCCAAAAATCCCAATTGGTCGACGCCATTCACGACACAATATTTCGCAAATGGTTCAACGGGGAACCACATCGTACTGCCGTTGGGTAATGTGACAGTTTGGCTGACCAAATCAACCGACAGGGTAGCGTGCCCCGGGTTAGGCGCATCGCTGGCAACGAGGAGCTGATACGTTTCGGGGGAAATTACAATCGGCAACAAGCCGTTTTTGAGTGAATTGTTTTGAAAAATATCGGCAAAGTAGGTGCTTAATACTGCCTTGAATCCAAAGCCTTGTAGTGCCCATGGCGCATGTTCGCGCGACGAGCCACAGCCAAAGTTGGTACCGGCAACGAGGACTTCGACCCCTTTGGCAAATGGTTTGTTCAACAAAAATTCGGGTTTGGGTTGGCCGTTTCCGTCATAGCGCCAGTCAGAAAAGAGATTATCGCCCAAGCCAACTTTGTCGGTGGTTTTGAGGAAGCGGGCAGGGATAATTTGGTCGGTATCGACGTTTTCCATCGGGAGCACTGCATAGCGTGCGGTATACGGAATAAATTTATGCAACGGAAGCCTCATTCATATTCGGGGTTGGGGCGAGGTCCATCAAGGTGCGATGGCGCACGGCATCACCAACCACGCTAATTCCGCTATTGACAATCACTAAACCAATTGTACCCCACCAAAACCACGGCTTTCCAAGGCTTTTTTGGCTAATGGCATGGCCAGTCACACTCAGACCGAGCCCCACGAGGAGTAACCCAAGCGGGGCTTTTTTGGCCCATTGTAGGTAATGGTGGTTATCCCAAGATTTCACGGGGGTCACAGATTACTCCTGCAATAGCGGTGGCAGCGGCAGTTAAGGGGCTGGCCAAAAAGGTGCGACCGCCTTTGCCTTGGCGCCCTTCGAAATTGCGATTACTGGTAGATACGGCATATTGGCCGGGTTTGAGTTGATCGCCATTCATGGCAATACACATCGAACACCCTGCTTCACGCCATTCGGCACCAGCCAATTTAAATATTTCATCGAGGCCTTCGGCTTCGGCTTGTTTTTTCACTTGCTGTGAGCCGGGGACTACCATCATGCGTACACC
>CALQBW020000222.1 GCA_943328915.2 Singulisphaera sp. GP187
AATAATTACAATCGGGTTTAGCACTATATGTGGGATTGCCATAGGGGTAATCACGAGCAAACTATATCTGCCATTCCTGAAAGTTCAAGACGGCACATACCCCAATACCCCACCGTTCCTTGTGCAATTTGCCCAAACTGACACAACCCTCATCGCAATCACTGCCCTTATCCTCATGTTCGGCATTGTGATACTTGAACTTTGGATTGTGCAACGAATGCGGATCGGTGATGCAGTCAAACTTGGTGAGGCCGTCTAATGTATGGTACTATGCGCATAGACACATACGACGTAATTTTAATTGGCCCTTATTAAGAGGTATGATTTATGACTTCTCAACGCCCAACTCCAAAATTCGTCGGCGTCGATACCTATCGTGATGTGCTGGGACGTTTTAGCCTTCGCTACCCCTCACATTGGCACCAATTCGACATTGATTTTGGGCGCGAAGGGCGCTTGTTTTCTCCTTCAGCTACCAACACCAATACTTATGTTGCTATTTGGATTGAGCAATTACAATTCACTGCTGAAGCAAGCGATGCCATTGATTTAGCCGACTCCTTTGAGAAAGGTTTAGGGCAGTTACCTGGCTGCACAATTCTTGAACGTACCGACACAGTGATTGGCAACCTGATTAAATTCGAACGCTTTTATACATTTGACGAAAACGGGGTGACTCGTAAACGTAAAGTGTGGGCCATGTACGTGGACAAATGGTTAATGGTCATCACCTATCAAGGCGAAACCGTCGACGAATGGGAGCATTGGTACGGCATGGCCAACCAATCATTCCACCACTTCGTCATTCCCACCGAACTGTGGTATGCCACCGACCGCGACATCAACAGCACTGGCGTACCCGTCGCAGCCAAAACACTACGTGGCAAAGCCAAAAACTAATCACGATTTGCGTGCATAACAAATCCCCGTCGCAATACTGCGACGGGGATTTTTGCGGACAGCTTAAGCGTGGTCGGCCCATGCCATATAATCAACGAACGACCCATTGAAGTAGACATGCACCACTTGGTTGAATGTCACGCGATTTGCGGCATCGAAGACTTCGTCTTCGCCATCGCCATAGGCCACCAGCATGCCACGTTCGGGGTGATACTCGTCTTCACCGGGAGGAATCACCAACGCCAACCACTTCCCAGGATATCGCGATTCGATTGTATAGACGTCTTCGACTGCACCGCGTTCGTTCATCCCCGTATATGGGCATCCACAACCACAATCCGGACCGCAATCATTACCATCCGTGCCACAAGCCATAGTGGTACCGCCATGATCAGCGGTGGTCAATCGAATTACTACTGGCATATTAACGCCTCATCTTACATGTGAATAGCAGCACCCTCAGCCGCAGCATGGGCAGCTTCGCCCAATGCTTCGTAGAGAGTGGGGTGCGCATGAATCGTGCGCATCAACGATTCGGCAGTCGCCTCGTGTGACAAGGCCAACGCGCCTTCAGCAATCAATTCAGTTACATTAGGCCCAATCAAGTGCATCCCCAAAACCGCGTCATATTTTTTCTCAGCGATAATTTTGACGAAGCCAGATCGTTGCCCAAGTATTGTCGCTTTGCCGTTCCCAGCAAACGAAAATTTGCCTACCTTCACATCATACCCTTGTTCTCGTGCTTTTGCTTCCGTCAACCCGACACTTGCAATCGACGGCGTGCAATACGTACATGCGGGAATAATACCGTAGTTGATAGCCTTGGGGTGATGACCAGCAATCGCTTCCGCTGCCAAAATGCCTTCAGCAGAAGACTTATGCGCAAGCCAAGGTGTAGTAATCGCACAATCCCCAATCGCATAGACGCCTTCGGCGCTAGTTTGCATCATCGCATCAACGTGCACAAACCCACGTTGATCGAGAGTAACACCGCGCGCCTCAAGGCCAAGGTCTTTGGTATTTGGTGCAATTCCGATACCAATTAGTGCCCGTTCAGTATCAATGATGACTTCTTTGCCCGCAGCATTAATAACCACTGCCCGCACACCGCTGCCTTGATGGCCAACGTTTTGCAGTTTGGCGCCGGTCATAATTGTAATGCCACGTTTACTCAACGCCTTGTCCAATTCGGCACTAATTTCTTCGTCTTCGTTCGGGACGATCCGTGGTAATGACTCAACCAACGTTACCTTGCTCCCAAAAGTACAAAACATTGAAGCAAACTCTACACCAATTGCGCCAGCGCCAACAATCAACAAAGATTTTGGAATCGATTTCATACTCAACGCTTGCCAAGACGACATGATGCGTTCACCATCAAAAATCGCCCCTAATTGGGGGATTTCGCGGGGCTTGGCACCCGTCGCAATAATCGTATTTTTGGTAGCTATTTTCGACGATGCACCATCGGCACCCGTTACTACCACGTTGCCACGATCGCCCAGGGCAGCGGCGCCCATGATGACATCGACTTTATTTTTCTTCATCAAAAACGAAACGCCTTGGGTCATCTGCTTCACAATACCATCTTTGTTTTTTATTGAAGTATCCCAATCCAGACTGACGCCGGTTGTATTAATCCCGAATTTCGCACTTTCATGTATTTCTTCGAGTAAATCAGCGGTATGCAACAATGCTTTTGTTGGGATGCACCCAACATTCAAGCAGACGCCACCCATCATCGACCGCTCGACAATTGCTACTTTAAGGCCAAGTTGTGCTGCACGAATTGCTGACACATATCCGCCAGGACCTGCCCCGACAATCACAACATCATATACTTGATCACTCACATTATGCCTCTTTTACTTTGACCGAAACCGAATTCTATTCTACCACTATTATAAAATAAACGTTAATCGGTTCCTAATTACCTTATTCGCCTCTTATTGAAAAAACTACCGGCGCTGGCGTGAATAAATCCAAATTCAATTATTCGGTGCGCTGGATTCATTTGGATACCACATTCATACAACTCGGTAATTTATCAATCCAAAGCTGTTTTGGATCGATTATTAAACAAACCATCTGGCAAGGTGAGCACCGTATGTCATTTATTGCGACAAAACGCTTAATTTATCTGTACCATCATGGTTAGCTTCTTCCATCATCGTAATTTGGCGGGCAACTTCATCGACAGCAATTCGTTGCTTACGATACAAATCTGATTCACTCATCGCCAAACGGTCAGCAGTATCACGAATCTTGCGACCTTGGAGGAAACGCATTTCTAAAATATTGTAAAGAATCGCTTCATTTGCGGTAATAGCTAACGCACTGTCAGGACGAATGTTGTCTATAGCTTGCCGGAGCACCAATTGAAGGGCTTTCGTAGAACTCCCACCTTGGGCATCACGCATGCGTTTAACCGATTTCAATCCTAGTAAAGGACTTTCAGATAATTTTGGCCCACCCCAATAGTGGGTCAATGCGTCGCGTATGAGTTGCGTAAATTCAGGCATCATTGCGACATCATCTTCGAGTGATTGCAGCGCATCTGGGGTCGCCTGCTCAATCCGAGAACTCATTTGCTGTAACGTGTTCATTTCCGGAGCAATTGTCCTCAGCGTGTCAATCAAGCGCTGTTGCAGTGTCACCATGACCAATGCATGTTCGACTTGGCGGGTCAACGTGGCGACAAGCTGTTGTACATCAGGGGAATTGATGCGATCAAAATGATACAACCCCAATACGCCTACAATCTGGCCATCAGGATTTCGCATTACTGCAATACCGTATTCTTTGAACATGAGTGGTTCAG
>CALQBW020000223.1 GCA_943328915.2 Singulisphaera sp. GP187
AAGATGTTTTCACACGTCGCTAATATCGGCGATGCCCGCAGCTTGGCGATTCACCCTGCCTCAACCACCCACAGTCAGTTGACGGCAGATGAGCTCACGTTGACCGGCGTCACCGAAGATTTTATTCGTTTGTCGATTGGGATTGAATCGATTGCAGACATTTTGGCAGACATCGATCAGTCCTTAGCGACTATTGGTTAATTGACATAAATAGGAGGCATGCGTATGACGACGCAGGGTGTAGGGATTGTCGCAATCCAGTACTTCCACAGCACCACACCATTGCCGTTGGCTTCGGGTGAATGCTTACCGGAATTTACTGTGGCATATGAAACGTATGGCATATTGAATGCCGCTGGTGATAATGCCATATTGCTCCTCCATGCCCTGTCTGGTGATGCGCATGCCGCAGGTTTGCACCACCCCGATGACCGTAAGCCGGGCTGGTGGGATGCGATGGTAGGGCCAGGACGTTCTTTTGACACCGATCGATTTTTTGTCATTTGCAGCAATGTCATTGGTGGGTGTGCAGGCAGCACTGGCCCGACGTCACGTAACCCACAGCGTCAGCAACGCTGGGCGAGTGACTTCCCAGTCATTACCATAGCAGACATGGTCAATGCCCAAGTGCAGTTGATTGATTACTTGGGGATTGCCCAGTTGCATGCGGTGGCGGGGGGGTCGATGGGGGGATTCCAAGCCATCGAATGGATGGCGCACCATGCCGAACGGGTGGCTACTGCGGTATTGTTTGCCACGAGTGCCAGCTCACAAGCCCAAGCCATCGCCTGGAATGTGATTGGCCGGCAGGCGATTATGCGTGACACCAAATGGTTGAATGGTTGCTACGACCCAAATGAACCGCCTAGTGATGGTTTGGCGGTGGCACGCATGATAGGGCATATTACGTATTTGAGTGAGCAATCTTTGCAACACCGCTTCGACCAACGGTATAAACAAGGGTCAGAACCGCGGCACACATTAGCTGAAGAGTTTACGATTGAATCGTACCTCGGCCATCAAGCAATGCGTTTTAATGAGCGCTTTGATGCCAACAGTTATTTGTATATCACCAAAGCAATGGACTATTGGGATGTGGCGGCTGGATATTCCTCTTTGGCGCAGGCATTGGCATGTTGGCAAAAGCCGACATTGGTGTTGTCGTTTGATTCAGACTGGTTGTACCCTACGGCGGAATCGCAAATAATTGTGACGGCTTTGCACCATAATGGTGCCGAAGTGACTTTTCATGAATTATCGTCACCGGCAGGACATGATGCGTTTTTGATTGAATCTGATTTGCTGAATCCAATTGTGAATCGGTTTTTGGTGAAAAACCGTTGACCCACGAAACCACCTATTTCATTGCTCCTCGCTTTGGACTCGCGCGCATACGGCTGATATTACCGCATGGTGATTCACGTATTGCGCGTGGAGTTTTTTTATAAAATGAAAACATGTGGGGCATTGGCGTTCATTTGTTGCCAAGATGGGAAAACGTAAGAATGTAGCGCTCGCAAAACACAGCACTTGTAAAGATGGTATGAGGTGAATAACATGTTTTCCGCGGTCGAGTTGTGTCATAATAGTACTTAACTAGGATTTTGTGGAATAGCATAAATTCAGCTATGATTGAAAGGTAACCAATGAAAAAAATATTTAATTTTGTGGTTTTTGTGGTTGGCCTTACCGTTGGGATTGTCACAGGTGCGGCGTTATTGGCCTATGCGTATCAAGAAGCTGGGTTGTACCCCGCTGATGATGCCACCATCAAATTTATGGCGCGCGAACGTGGTTGGTTACGGGATGATGTCGAATAATTCGTATAGCATTGTTGCTAAATGACAGGAGGTTGACAATGGAGCGACCATGGTTGCGCTCGTACGAGCCAATAGTTCCTCACACCCTAGAATTCCCCGAATCAACGTTATTTGATACGTTGACGGCGGTTAGCAAAGAATTCCCCCAACAAAATGCGGTCAAACTGATTTTGAGTTATTTGTTGGGTGGACGGGCGATGATTGGGATGACGCTGACGTATGCTGAGCTGTTACAACAATCTGAGCGTTTTGCCAATGCAATGTATCAATTAGGGGTGCGTAAGGGTGATCGAGTTGCAGTGATGCTTCCGAATTCAGTGCATTACGTGATTGCGTTTTTTGCAGCGATGCGCATCGGTGCGATTGTGGTCAATAATAACCCCACTTATACGGCGCGGGAGCTCAAGCACCAATTGGTTGATTCTGGAGCCGAGACGATTATTATTTTGAACTTGTTTTATCCACGCTTGCGTGAAATCCAGGTTGATACCATTGTCAAACGCGTCATTGTCTGTTATATGTACGACTTCCTTGGCTTCCCGTCACGACAGCTTGTGCGTGCCAAGCAGCGGCGTGATGCGGCGTGGGTAGAAGTGCAACGGGAGCACGACATTTTCTTTTTTGAGCATCTCGTCAAAAAATACCCGGCGATGGCGCCAGTAGTCCATGTGCATCCTGATGATGTAGCGGTATTGCAATATACCGGTGGCACGACAGGGTTGCCCAAAGCGGCCATGTTGACGCACCGCAATTTGCTGACAAATGCGACCCAGATCGATGCCTGGTTTACGACAGCCGAGCGTGGTGTCGAGAAATTCATGTGCGCCATTCCGTTCTTCCATGTCTATGGTTTGGTGGTGGCGATGGTCTATGGCATGAGTATCGGTGCCGAAATGCAGATTGTTCCCAATCCGCGGCCAATCGATAACGTCATGAACATCATGCAAAAAGAGCGTTCGACAGTCTACCCAGGCGTGCCGGCGATGTATATCGGGATTGTCAATCACCCCAATGTGGCCAACTACGATTTGCGCTCGATCAAGGCTTGTCTGAGTGGTTCGGCAGCGTTACCGGTCGAAATTCAAACAAAGTTTAATGATCTCACGGGTGGCCGCCTGATTGAGGGCTTTGGTATGACAGAGCTTTCACCGGTGTCGCACGCCAATCCATTGCATGGTGTGTCGAAAAAGGGTTCGGTGGGAATTCCGTTACCCAATACCGACGCCAAGATTGTCGATTTAGAAACGGGTGAGGATATCGCCATCGGAAGTGAAACCACGGGTGAATTGTGGGTACGTGGCCCGCAAGTCATGAAGGGGTATTGGCAACAACCTGATGAAACGGCCAATGCGATTACCCCAGATGGCTGGATGCGCACGGGGGATATCGCCCGCACTGATGAAGACGGTTATTTCTTCATTGTTGACCGTTTGAAAGACATGATCATCGTGAGTGGTTTAAAGGTATTGCCGCGCGACGTCGAAGAAGTGTTGTACATGCACCCGAAAATTCGCGAAGCGGCAGTGGTGGGCATCCCCCACAAAACTCGTGGGGATGATACAGTGACTGCCTTCATTGTGACCCATGACGGTGAACCATTGAATCCAGAAGAATTAAAGTCGTTTTTGCGACAATATTTAGCTGACTTCAAGGTGCCGCGCCACTATGAATTCCGCACTGAATTACCGAAAACAACGGTCGGTAAGGTGCTGCGGCGCGTATTGGTACAAGAAATGACTTCTACGAACTAAATGATGACAAATCCTGTCACGGGTAGCGTAGCGCGCGATGCACGTTTCGGTCAAGGTGCTTTTTTGGTACAATCGAATGACGATAATTACTCCAAAAACGTGTGTTGAAGCCGAAACCTGTCCGGTGGGACATGGAGAA
>CALQBW020000224.1 GCA_943328915.2 Singulisphaera sp. GP187
ACCATGAGCCAACCAGTGACATCAGCCATGCGAACAAAATAACTACAGGCACCGTAGCAAAGAGTTGTGGGCCGAGGACATTCGTATAGTCATAAGCGCCAAAGGGGAAATCGTAGGTAGCACCAACGTATTCGACAAGCAGCGCGCCGAGCATTATCAGCAGTATGGGACGCCAAGCTCCTCGCCCAAGGTATGTATGCAAATAGAGTGCAATACTTATTCCTTGTAAAAGTAAAAATACTCCACCAAATCCTCGGGCTGTATCTGGAATGAAGTTTCCTAACAAAGAGACGATACTGCAAGGATACATTGCACAATAAAGTAAAAAAACCACGCGTGCCCAGCGTGCGTCGTGCTGCCATATCGTTGTTTGCCACCAATTATTTAGGTTCGCCATAACCGCCTCCACCCGGGGTTAAGATATGCAAAACACTTTGCGCAGGTAATTCAAAAGAACCTTTGCCAGGGAGTTGCGAAACAATTCCTTCGGGATCAATGACGGAATTACTCCCGCTATTCCCTGCCGAACCACCTTGCGTTCCCTGTGGGGCGAATTCTCTTCGTTCAGTCAGGAGCGTAACGGTGACCGGCATCAAAAACTGAATCGACTTACTCATTCCGTCACCGCCTCTATTGGCGCCTTCACCTCCGGAATTCCGACGGACGGCCAATTGGGTCACGCGAACGGGATAAAGACGTTCAAATGCTTCTATTGGGGTATTCCGCGTGTTAGTCATATGTGTTTGCACTGCATCGAGGCCGTCATGGAATGGCCGAGCACCCATTCCGCCCCCAAGCGTTTCGTAATATGCAAAGGGAGCGTTATCAAGGCGCACCCCGCCCATTGTCCAGTTATTCATTGTGCCGGCAGATTGCGCAGGAATACGTGTAGGAAT
Source organism: Singulisphaera sp. GP187 (assembly GCA_943328915.2). GTDB lineage: Bacteria > Chloroflexota > Chloroflexia > Chloroflexales > Roseiflexaceae > UBA965. The sequence goes on from CALQBW020000224.1 coordinate 897, forward strand.
CGCTTGTGCCAATGCAGAGAGCACCGTATCGACAACGCGTTGTGAAGTTTCGACGTTACCACCGGCAACTGCCGCAGGCGGTGTTGGATTGAGAATCGAACCTATGGGAATATTCCAAGTCAATGGCCGATAAACGCCAGCAGAAGCGGGCATATCATCGCCATCTAGTAATCGTAACGCATACAATACGGCTGATTCAGTCACCGCTTTGGGAGCGTTCAACGGACCGCGACACTGTAGATCACTTCCCGTGAAATCAATATGCATCATATCGGCACGTATCGTCAAATTAATATGTATAGCAATCGGCTCTACACCAACTCCGTCGTTGTCAAGAAATTCAACGGCATGGTATTGACCATCAGGAATTGCATCGATAATTTGGCGCATCCGTTGTTCACCATAATTAATAAGCGCGACAAATCCTTCGTTCAATGCTGAATATCCTATTTTGTCTATTAATTCAACCAAACGGGTTGACGCGATTTGATGGCAGGCAAGTTGAGCTGCAAGATCGCCGCTGCGCTCTTCATTCGTGCGTGAATTACGTACGATAAGGGCAAAAACGGCATCATTTCGTTTGCCTGCTTCGATAAGTTTTATCGGGGGAATGATGATACCTTCTTGGAAGAGTGAACGACTCAGTGGCATTGAACCAGGTGTCATGCCTCCTACATCCGCATGGTGAGCGCGGGTCGCACTAAAAGCAACGAGCGTTCCGTGGACGAAAATAGGGGCTACGCTGGTGAAATCAGGAAGATGGGTCCCTCCTGCAAAAGGGTCATTGAGAAGCACAACATCACCGTCGGCGAACGGCGCGCAATGCACTATGGCTGCTTCAACACTCCGTGGCATAGCGCCGAGGTGAACGGGGATATGGGCAGCTTGGGCAACCAGCGCACCTGTATTATCAAATAGCGCGCACGAGTAATCACGGCGTTCTTGAATATTTGATGAAAAAGCGCTTCGTTCTAGTGCTGCACCCATTTCTTCAGCAATTGCAGCACAGCGATGACGAAAAACTTCGAGAGAAATCGCATCCATTTGCGTCCTACTATGCAAAACAAAATTGTCTGGTATGATTATAGTGGAATCGTGAGTGAATTGTGTGTATGAGCCCAACATTCGGTGTTGGTTCCCGCACGTGACGGTGATGTAATCCGTTGTCGGCGGACGGGAGCGGCCTGCACAATCTCGCTCGAGTGAAAGAGTAATGTATGAGTACCACCACCCTAACCGCGCAGATTGTGCGCGGACAGGAAGCAGCCCATTCCCATGCGCGTGTGGTTGCCGCAGTTCCCCCTCTTGAGCGGTGTGATTATGAGTATGCAACCAGCGAAGAAATCCACAATTTTGATACTGATTTGCGTGATGCAGGCGTCCCGATTCGTCGTTGGATCGTTGGTCCAATTGATGATCCCGTGGCCGTCGCTTTTTGTTTTCGAGCGACTTGGAATACACCTCGCCATACTTTTTGGGCCCATATACGCGTACTACCGCAGGCTCAACATCTCGGGGTTGGCTTCGATTTACTCCAAAAAGTCCAACAGTGGGCTGCCACTGCAGGTGCCCAAGCGTTGCGTGTGATGTCACATCCAAATAGCAATGACAAATTTTTGCAACGGAACGGGTTCACGCACATTGGAACAGAACAACTATTTTCGTTAAAACTACCCTGTAATAAACCAGAAGTTACGGTGAATTTACCGGCTCATATTCAACTCACAACTTTAGCTGAATATTTGTCCAAAGAAAGTGATGCGATGGAGCAAGTTTGTACGCTCCACGCGGCGATTTCCCTCGATGTACCTATGCCTGATGAATTGATTGTCACCTTGAGTAAATTTAGGCGACTTCTCGGTGAAGATGTCGATCCCAAACACTATTTGTTGGCATTCGTCGATGGTCAATTAATCGGGGAATCTATTTTGATGGAAGACGATGATGACCCACAGGTTATGTGGCAACATGCAACTGGCGTGTTACCAGCGTTCAGAGGTTTGGGAGTTGCGCTAATCCTCAAACATGCGGCGATAAACCTTGCCCAATCACTAGGGATAAGTGAATTACGTACTTGGATGGAAATGAGCAACACACCCATTTTGAAATTGAACCGGTCCCTTGGATTTGCAGAGTCTACTCACTCAGGTTCCATCATTTATATGTACGAATGTATGGTTAAAAATGGTCAGGACGGACGTGGGTAAATGGATTAAGCAACCACGCTATTGATTTTTTGGGACCTTTTCGTGCCACACGTTTCGATTGACGCGGTGGCACGAATAACATGTGAATCATATTTTTACCACTACTCACCACAATATCAGCAATCGAATGTACTGCCCCACCTGTGACAAAACCTCCAGCTAAACTCAAGACCACGATAGGGTGGGTTACAAACCAATCAATAATAGTCTGCGCAATAGATTGATGATAATTCGGAAGTGGAAATCCCAACGTGCGTGCGATTATTTCACTGGTAAATATAAGCAAAATGAGCATACCTACAAAATAACCGAGGCGAAGTAACGGCGAAATAACCAAGCCATGACTCCAAAAATGACGGTGAGGAATACACCATTTATATGGTTTCCAAATTAAATACAATATCCCCCAGCGTTTATGAATGCGTGAATCAACATCTAAATCTGGCGAAAACAATATTCCTGAAACATTGTGTGCGACACACATCACTGTTGTGATAACAACGGCAGATGTTTGTACGACTTCGGCTGAACGTAAAATTGAAAATATCGCAGGTGCCATTAGCAAGCTTGTGGCCACTGTTAAA
>CALQBW020000225.1 GCA_943328915.2 Singulisphaera sp. GP187
ATTCGCTTACCGTGTTCGTCCGCGTGGTCTGCACCGCTGATTTTCGTATACCATTCGAATCTCAGACCGCAGGTCAACGCCTGCGGTTTTTACACCGCTACACACCTACTGTGTTTGGCGGTGTTTCTTTTATTTTTTACCATAACAGGATGAACGTACACATGATACAAGGTCGCGTATTACGCTCCCAAAGTGGCTTTTATTGGGTCGAAACCAGCGAAGGCGTGGTCGAATGCCGCTTGCGGGGACGCCTCAAAAAAATCGAACAAAAAAGTGACATCGCCGTCATCGGCGACATGGTCATGATCGAGGTCGTCAGCCCCGGCTATGGCGCCGTCGAATCAGTACTCCCCCGCACCACCCGGCTGTCACGGGTCGCCGCCTTTAGTGGCGGCAGCAAAGAAGACGTCATCGTCGCCAATGTAGACGTAGCAATTATCGTGGTGGCCTTGGCCCAACCCGAGTTCCACCCACGCATGCTCGACCGCTATTTGGTGATCTGCGAAAACAACGACATCGAAGCGCGCATCGTCGCCAGCAAAGCCGATTTGGTTACCCCCGAGCAAGCCGAAGCCGCCCTCGCCCCCTATCGCGCCGTCGGCTATACCACCTGTGTGGCCAGCGTCCATAACGGTCAAGGCCTGAGCGAAGTGGAGTCGTGGCTGCCTGGCAAAGTAAGTGTCGTGACCGGTAAATCGGGCGTGGGCAAATCATCGCTCCTCAATGCCATCAACCCCCAATTGGCACTGGCAGTCGGTGATGTGTCGAGTGCCGTCAACAAAGGGCGCCATACCACTACCGTCGCACAACTCATCCCGCTCGGCAATGGCGGCTACGTCGCCGACACTCCTGGCATCCGCGAAATTGCCCTCTGGAAGATCGACCATGCCGCCTTGGCCTACGGCTTCCGTGAATTCCACGACTACCTCGACGAATGTCACTTCGGCAATTGTACCCACGACCATGAACCTGATTGCGCCGTCCGCGCCGCTTTAGAACAAGGTGACATCAACCCTGCCCGCTACGCCAGCTACTTGCGCTTGCTCGCCGGCGAAGAATAGGATACATCTATGACCACATCCCGCCCGCATATTGTGTCAGGTGAACGGTTGTATCTCAGTCATTTCCAACGCAGCGATGTCCCCGTCATTACGCACTGGTTGAGTAATCTCGAAACAACGGCGTATTTGGGGATGCAGGGGCGTTCGTTTTTGCAAGAACAAGAAGAAGACTGGTATACCAACTATACTCGCCTCGATGACAAAAACTTCCATTTTGCCATCGTCGCTCGTGACAGCGACACCATTATCGGCACCATCAGCTTGATGGATGTGCGCCGCCCCCACGACCGCGCCGAACTAGGGATTGTCATCGGTAATACCGACTATTGGAGCAAAGGCTATGGTAGCGAAGCCATCCGGTTGATGTGCGATTACGGCTATGCCTTCCTCAATCTGCATGTCATCTATTTGTGGTATGTCAGTTATAACCACCGTGGTCGCAAATGCTACGAAAAATCGGGCTTCGTCGAAACCGGCCGCATCCCTGAAGCCCGCGTATTTAACCACCAACATTACGACGATGTCGTAATGACGATGACCCGCAGCCAATTTGGCCCGAGCCAACTCGCTGGCAAATATGGGCAATTACCGATCTAAAATATTGATGCCTGAAGAGGTTATATGCATCCATTCCACCCCGAAGATCTGGGCGACGGTTATACGCTACGCTGGGGCACCCCGGCTGACGCAGAAGGGTATGCCAACCTCGCCGCCCGCTCGTTCAAAAAAAACCAAAGCGAACCCGACAACCAGATTGTCGCCAACTATGCCCGTGATTTACTGAGTGGCACTCATCCGTTATGTCCACCAGAACGAGTGGCGCTGGTGGTTGATGCAAGCAATCACGTAGTCGCTGCCGCTGCCCTGATGGACCAGCCCTTCATGTATGCCGGCATCCCACTGGCGGTAGGGCGCCCCGAAATCGTCGTCAGCGATACACCAGTGCGTAAACGGGGCTTTATCCGACATATTATGCGCTGGTTGCACGCCAAAAGTGCAGACAACGGTGACATCGCCCAAGCCATCACCGGCATCGAATACTACTACAAACAATTCGGCTACGAATGGTCAATCGACTTCCCAGGCGGTGCCAAAGTGTTGTTTAGCCAATTGCCGCCCCTGGCAAGTGACGCACCCATCGTGACACTGCGGGCCGTCACCACGGCCGAACTCCTCCCATTTATCAGTATGTATGATGCTGATCGTCAACGCCCAAATGTGCTGGTTACCACGCCACTCAGTGCCGAATATTTGACGTTTACAATGCATCAGAGTCTGTCTTCCGAAGGGAATCTACCCTACTTTATCATCGATCAGCACGGCCGCATCATCGGCTACCTGCTTATCGGCAAATGTTGTTGGCAAGGCGAAATGGATGTGCGTGGCTGGGGATTGGCACCAGGAATTATCTGGAAGGACTATCTCCTCGCCACCATGCATGCCTTGCCATTTATCATCCCTGTGCTCCACAAAAAACCAGGCGAAGAAGTCATCACCGCCGCTTCGCTGATGCTCGACAGCAGCCATGTGATTTATCCGCTACTCAAAAGCTACCTGCCCCACTCCGCTGTCGACACGTATGTGTGGTATATGCGTGTAGCAGACCTCGTGCCGTTGTTGCAAAAAATTAGTCCTGTGCTCGATGTGCGCTTGGCGAATAGTGCCTTTGCGGGCTATAGTGGCACAAAGCATATTTCGTTTTTTCGGGGTGGCCTTGAATTGACATGGCAACAGGGCCAACTCACCGACGTCTGTCATTGGCAGCAGCCAGTAGAATCCAGCAAAGCAGATGCGTGTTACCCGCCAGGGATTATGGCCCAGCAGATTTTTGGCTGGCGTTCACTCTACGAGCTCCGTTCGCTAGGACCCGATGTTTCTGCCGACAATGAAGCTATGCAACTCCTCGATATTCTCTTCCCCAAAACACCCTCGTGGTTTTTGTGGTCCAACTAAAAAAGGTACGTTAATGCAAATGCACGAGCAACACTATCACGCAGACCTCGGCGATGGCTATACCCTGCGCTGGGCAATACCTAGCGACAAAGATTCATTGCTCGACTTGTACGGATATGTGTTTCGTGAGGAAACCAACGGTTCACACAACACATACCTCATGGCATACACTGACGATTTATTCAGTGGCCGACATCCATTTGGTTCATCAGACGATTTTGCCGTAGTGGCCGACGCCGAAAATCGGATTGTCGCTACCACTGTACTGATGCGGATGCCCCTCGAATACGCCGGTGTAGCCATCCCCAGTGGTCGACCCGAAATAGTGGCATCACATCCTGATGTGCGTAATCGTGGCTATATCCGCAAAATCTTCCAACTCATCCACGCCAAAAGCACGGCGCGGGGAGATTTGATGCAGGGGATTACTGGAATTCCCTATTATTATCGCCAATTCGGCTACGAATATGCGTTGTCACTGGGAGGGGCGCACATTGTGCCGGTCCAATCCATCCCCAAACTAGGGGAAAACCAAAGTGAACCCTTTGTGGTGCGCCGGGCCCAACACAGCGACACGATGCAACTATTGATACTCTACGAGCGCGAGCGCAGTCGTTTGCACAACCAGCTACCGATGCTCGTCACA
>CALQBW020000226.1 GCA_943328915.2 Singulisphaera sp. GP187
AAGGCGGCGACGGCCTGGGGGATGTTGCGGTCGGGGAAGAAAAAGGCACTGCCCACCACGACATCATCGACTCCCGCTGCCGCCGCCGTCGCCAACGTGTCGAGCCCGATGCCACCGTCGACTTGGATGGCGGTGGTGAGCTGATGCTGATCAATAAATTCCCGCAGTTGGCGAATTTTGTCCGTCGACTGTGGGTTGTATTTTTGACCGCCAAATCCGGGATTGACGGTCATCACCAACACCGTGTCGATTAATTCCACCACATCATATACCGCACTTAGTGGCGTGGCGGGATTGATTGCCACGCCGACGTGCGCACCGGTAGCCCGAATGAGTTGGATGGTGCGATGCAGGTGCGGTGAGGCTTCGAGATGTACACTGATTTGGTTGGCACCGGCTTGCACCATTGCTTCGACATAGCGTTCGGGTTCGACAATCATCAAATGGCAATCGAGATAGGCTGATGCTCCCAGATAGCTCCGCAATGCGGCCACGATAGGCATCCCCATGGTGATGTTGGGCACAAAGCGTCCATCCATCACATCGACATGCAAGCGGTCGCTGCCACCCGCCAAGGCTGCTTGGGCATCTGCCCCCAGCATGGCGAAATTGGCCGACAACAACGAAGCACTTAGTCTGATAGTGCGGTTCTGGGCATGATACACGAGCATGTGACGATATTCCTTGTCGGCAGAAACAATGCTTCTTTTATAACATGATTTCGGGCGTGGAGGTACGACGTCCAAAAACGCCGAGCGCAATAATTGTTGCGCTCGGCGTTTTTGTCTGAGCTATTATTGTGGTGTCAAGCGCAAGGTGTAGGCGGCTGATGGTGCCAGATTTGTAGGGATGTCGATGGCGATACCGTCGCCTGATCGCTGCCACACCAAGGCACCCTGGTGTCCTAGCAACGTGATCACGGTGTGATCGGTGTCAGGCATATCGGGGATGACGATGCGCCCAGTGGGGGTACCAAGCAAAGTGGCGTACAAGGTGTGGTCTTTGTGGGTGAAGCGCACCGCGAGTCCGCTATCGGTGGTGGCTTCTGCTCGCGTCCACGGTGTGGTGGCATAGATTGCCTCGCCGTTGATGGCGAGCCACGCCCCCAGCGCCAGCAAGCGCTCGGCTTGGGCGGCGGGGATGGTGCCGTCCCCTCGTGGTCCTACGTTGATGAGCAAGTTGCCGTTTTTGCTGACAATGTCCACAAATGAGTGGATGAGTGCCACCGGCGACAACATCTCGGTGTCTGATTCGTTGCGATTATACCCAAACGAAAACCCGAGCCCGCGACACGATTCCCATTTATCATCCTGAATCGTGTCAAAGACGGCGTATTCGGGGGTGCGGTAATCGGCATGGGGTGGTTTGGGGGATATTCCTTGGCTGATCTGGGCCACTTGGTCGGGGCTAGCTTGGGTGAAGCGGTCGTTGATGACGCCTTCGGGCACGGCGTTGTAGTAGTCGGCAAACAAGGCGCCCACATCAGAGCCGACTGGGTAGCCGATGTCGTTCCACATACAAGCGGGGCGGTAGCGGTTGGTCAATTCGCGCCAATGGGCGTCTGCATAGGCCACATATTCGGGGCTTTGGGGGATTGCCACAAACAAATCATTGATGTCTTGAATGACGTGTGGGTTAAAAGTCCAATCGAGTCCTCCCGAATAATAGAGTCCCATGGTTAACCCTTGTGCGCGTACGGCATCACTCAAGTCACCCACCAAGTCGCGAGTGACTTGGTAATTGGGGATGAATGGGTTGGGTTGTTCACTCGGCCACAACAAAAACCCATCGTGGTGCTTGGTGGTTAGTACCACATATTTGGCACCAGCGTTGGCAAATAATTCAGCCCACGCCGACGGATCCCACTGTGCCGTTCCGGCATTGAAGTCTGCAGCAAAGCCGGCGTACGGTTTGTCGCCGTAATGTTCGGCATGGTAGGCGGCGGTGGCGCCGTTGGGGACCCGCATCGAATTCATGTACCATTCGGCGTATGGGTTACGGGCAAACCACGCTTGCCATCCTTCACTGGCAATCACATCATGGAGCGCTCCGGTGGTAGGTGCCCAGCCTGGCACTGAATAAAGCCCCCAGTGAATAAAAATCCCTAACTTTGCTTCGTGGAACCAGGCCGGTACTTGATGGGCTTGGACAGCAGTCAATGTACGATCAAACCGCATAGCTACTTCCTTTCGTTGTTTATACTTCGCAGACGATAATCGCATTAAATCGAATCTTGGGTACTGTTAATTGCCACGCTCCCGCTTGCCCCGCCACATGCAGTGGCGATTGATCATCGGCCAAATAGGCGTTGCTGATGCGCGCATCGATGCCGATGGTCACGGTGATATCGTGTAAGGGAATGGGGTCTTCGAGGTATTCCATGTGAGGCGTCGCCCGCCGATTGGGCGAATAATTGCAGATATGCACCATATAACGGGCGGGGTGATGTTCCGTCTGTTGTTGATACGTCACCAACACTTCACTACTCAGCGGTGCATTGCTTTTGGTCAAACGGACTGGCAATAACTCGTCAATAATCGCCCGCAACAGCTCACGATAAATCCAATAGCCACTTTTGAAATAACTACTAAAAACGGGAAAACTAATCGCTGCCATGTTGTCGTTTTGCACCACTGCCGCATAGTCGCTGGCATGGTCAAACGGTGATTGGGCATGGCTGGTGTAGTGGGCCGCACTGCGCTGGAAGAGCGGCTCGCCCACCGTCGCGCGCTGAGGCAGAGTTGTCTGCCACTGAGCGGTACCATAGTACAAGGCGTATTCGTAGGCCGGTAAATGCGGGTAGTGGGTGTGGTCAAGCAACAAATATGCCGGCGCAAACGGTGATTCACCGTGATACGTCAACCCCAACTGGGCGTTCCAACAGTGATTCGCAGCGCCGTTGATTGCGCGATGACTGGCAATCACGCGACCGCCATTGGCGAGATACTGATTGAGTTGGTTGGCTAAGGCTGAGCTGACGACGAGGCTGTCGGGCAACACAATCAGGCGATAGCGCCCAAGGTTGGCACCCCCTTCGATGATGTCGAATTGCACCTGCAATTCACCCAGCAGTTTGACGGCGCCATACACCGCGCCTTCTTTTTCGTGCCGCCCATCCCCACCAATCACCAGATTATCGCCGATGTCGGTGAGAGGTAGATTGTCGACGACGATAGCGACTTCGGTGACTGGGGCTGCCTGTTGCAACCATGGCTCAATCGATTTGATGTAACCATAGCCTACCCCGATGCTCTGATAGACGGCTGGGTCGAGTCGCCCGTGGGGCGGTGGTTGGTCACCAATCGAAATTTGCGCACCTTGGGCTACAATACTCGGCAATTCGCTCATCAGTTGATTGGGGTGCTTGAGCCCACCATAATCGGCCCACGACCGATGAAAGCGCCCCGTCATCCCCACCACACTCTGGCCGAAGGTGCGGGCATAGCGCACATTGGTGGGGTAGTACAAATAACCCCAGCCACCCGTCGGTAACGCTTCGATATCAACGTTGTCAATGCCCACAATCCGCTCACCCAGACCAATACTGGTTTGGTTGTTTTGATCGACCTGATAGTTGGGGTTGATTTGGTGGGCCACATCGTGGCATTTTTTCATGAAGTCTGTTAGCAAGTGTTGTTTGTGCTGGCGTTGTGTGGC
>CALQBW020000227.1 GCA_943328915.2 Singulisphaera sp. GP187
GCCGGAGTGCGCCAGCTTTTGTGGCACCACTCAGCGCCATCGATACCTTGGTGACGGATAGTAATGCCGATAGTACGCTGTGCCATGCCATTGCCACCATCGGTGTGCGGGTCATTCAAGCGTAGTAATTTTATTTATCGTTTAATTGAAGGATTCCCCATGACACCTTTAGGGATGCACACATGGAATGAACTCTGCTCGCAACCAGATGCCTGGCAGGCGGCGCTTGATGTCGTGATTGGCAATGCTCCAACGATTGCGCGCCACAAAGCCTTGACCAACGCAAGTCATATTATTTGGAGCGGTTGTGGCTCACCGTACTACCTGGCGGTAGCAGCAGCGCGTATTACTCAACAACACGATACTCGCCCATGTTATGCAGTACCTGCTTCAGAATTATGGTTGAATCCGAGCGCAAGTATCCCTCGTGACGCTACTCCTACTTTGATCTTGCTCAGTCGCTCAGGCAGCACCACTGAAGTACTGCGGGCGGCGGCACAATTCCGTCGGAGTGCCCCCAATGGGCAGATCATCACCATCACCTGCTACCCCGACCGCCCGTTGGCGAGCGTGGGTGACATCAATATCATCTTGCCGTCAGGCCAAGAGCAAAGTTTAGCCCAAACTCGCGCCTTTACGGTGATGCAGATGGGTGCGTTGGGGGTGATTTGGATGCTGAGTGGCCGTTCATTGACGGAGTTACGTAGCTTACCCGTCATTGCAGCCGAAGTAATGCAACGCTACCAAACCCAATGCCTCGAAATTGGCAAAAACCCCCACTATCACAGCTTTTATTTTTTGGGGAGTGGCTATCGCTATGGCCTTGCCAGCGAAGCTAGCCTCAAGATGAAAGAAATGTCGCTTACTATCAGCGAACCATTTCACCATATGGAGTTCCGCCATGGACCACAATCAATGGTAGACGCCCATTCATTGGTGATTGGGATTGGATCCAAAGGGATGCAACCCACAGAACAAGCGGTCTTGGCTGACATGCGCAAACTCGGTGGTCAGACACTGGCTATTGGGCCAACGAGTGATTGCGACATGCACTGGGAATCAACAATCGATGATGCGCTCCAAGGCATTATTGCATTACCGCTCTTGCAAACTATCGCCTATGCACGGGCTACCTCACGGGGACTTGACCCGGACAATCCGCACAATCTCAATGCGGTAGTCGTGCTGTAGCGGAACGAGTCATCGCGGATGATTCGTTAAACCGATATCGTGAGTCGCAATGTCGCGTATGTACATGAGGAGGTTCTATGCGTTCCTATTCACCTGTTCGCTGGCTCGTAATCATCTTGGCATTGATTGTAACGAGCTGTGGTGCCGCAGCCCCCGCCGCCCCAGTAGCCGAAAAAGTTACTATTCGCATGTGGTCCCACCAAAACTCGGCCTTCAACAAGGTCAATCAAGAACTCATTGACCAATTCATGAAGGAAAATCCGAACATCACCGTCAAGTACGAAACATTCCCGTACGACCAATTCATTCAAACGTTGCAAACATCGATGCCCGCAGGTACCGAAGCTGACGTCATTGAAATGTTCGGGTCATGGGTATGTAACTATGCTGATGGCGGGCGCTTGCAAGAGACCCCTGCTGAAGTCATGAGTTATGCCAAGGCCCAAGAGATTTTCTTCAAAGCGCCACTTGACGGATACTATTGCAATGGCAAATTGTATGGTATGCCCAACGAATACAACTTAGAGTATAGTGGTGCACTCGTCAATCCAGAATTGTACAAGGCTGCGGGTATCGCATTCCCACCCGAATACAAGGACTACAACGCCCTCATCGCCGATGCCAAAAAAATGACTGTATTTAGTGGCGAAACGATGACCACCGCAGGGTTCCATTATGTTGGCGGTGATGCATTAGGTTTCATCATGCTCGGTGGCATTCTCGAACAAGGCGGGAAGTATTTTGCCGACGATGGCAAGCACTTTAACTTCGAAAGCAAAGAAGCCCTCAACGTGATTAGCACATTGACTCGCTATGCTCGTGAAGACAAAGTCATCGACCCAACGCTTTTTTCAGGGGATAATGGGCTTCCAGGAGCATTTTTTAAAGGTCAAGTCGGTATAGCGTATATCGGACCGTGGGCAGCCGGAGTTGGATTAGTCGATTACCCGGATGTCAAATTCGAATACGTCGCACTACCACCAATGTTTGGAAGCGAATATAATTTCGCTGCCGATGCTGGTTGGGGTAAAGTTGTTTCAACCAACACCAAGCACAGCAAGGAAGCTTGGATGTTACAGAACTACTTGACCATCAATCGGGACAATGCCTTGAAATTCAATCAAATTTCAGGAACGGTACCGGCTCTGAAAGAATTGGTTGAAAATCCAGCCGAGATTCTTTCTGTGGCACCGTATATGAAACCGATCTTGAAGTTATTGCCGCACGGTCAATATCTTGGTAATGTCACTGACCGCGATCAACTCTTTTATGAGATTATCGCAAAAAACTTGACAGACGCGCTCAATGGAACCATGACGCCAGAGCAAGCCGCAGCAAAAATGAATGCTGAAGCAAATGCAATGGTTGACAGCAAAGCAAGCAAGTAACTTTTCACCGTGTGCGCGCCACCTTACCGGGTGGCGCGCTTACCCATTAAAGGAGATATTGCCATGGCATCACCTGGCTCACTCCAACAATCACAAAGACGATTCGCATATAGCATCATGACTCCAATCATGCTCTATCTGATGATTTTCAGTTTACTGCCGATGATTTGGGCAGTTATTCTGGGCTTCTTTGATTATTCACCAGCACGAGTTGGTGGCACAATATTTGGATTAGGCGAATCAAACCCCTTTGTTGGCATCAGAAATTATTTGGATATGTTTAGCGATAGTCAACCGGCAACAGTGTTTCGCAAATCAGTTTCAAATACCTTTTTATTTACTTTTTTGATTCTTCCACTCAATCTGGCAATCACCCTGCCGCTCGCAATTATCATCGAGCGCAGTCATGCGCGGGTCAAAGGATTTTTCCGGGCAGTTTATTTTTTACCCACCGTTACCTCGGCAGTAGCCGTTGCGTTGATTTGGGGCGCTATCTACAATCCGCAAGCAGGCTTGCTCAATAGCATGATTCGCACCATCGGAATGACTCCACCCAAAGCGTGGTTGAGTGACCCCCAAGCCTTTGTGATGGGAATTCCCTTGGCAATGATAGCCTTGATTGCAGCCCATGTATGGCAAGATTTTGGCTATAATTTGGTTATTTTCATTGCGGCACTGCAAGGCATCCCTCAAAATCTGCGTGATGCGGCGATGGTTGATGGTGCCAATGAACAACAAATGTTTTGGTATGTCACGTTACCGCTATTACAACCAACCTTGCTATTTGTCTGTGTAATGACGATTTTGTCGTCGCTCCAGATGTTTATATTGGCGCAAGTCATGACTGCTGGTGGCCCGCGTGAACAAACAACCACCATGTTGATGAGTATTTATTCGAATGCCTTCCGCTACCAAAACATGGGCTGGGCTGCAGCGATGTCAATGGTGTTGTTTGGCATTATCATGCTCTTTACCATTCTTCAGTTTCGTTTTTTGCGTAGTGATTGGGAATATTAATTATGACCACACAATCACAGACGAATTTTTCACATCTGATTGGCGCAGTCCTGCGGTATA
>CALQBW020000228.1 GCA_943328915.2 Singulisphaera sp. GP187
GGACGGAAGAAGCCCTTCATCGCATCGTTCACTCGTACCGTTGTGGCATCATGATTCTCGGAGCTGTCGGACCGGACCAAACCGATGCCTTGTTGCTTGACATGCTCGGTGCCGATGTTGGATGTCATAATCACAATGGTATTGCTGAAGTCGACGGTGCGGCCCTGGCCATCGGTCAAGCGACCGTCGTCGAGCAGTTGCAACAAGGTGTTGAATACATCGGGGTGGGCTTTTTCGATTTCGTCGAACAACACCACTTGGTATGGGCGGCGACGGATGCGCTCGGTGAGTTGCCCGGCATCGTCATAACCGACATATCCCGGAGGTGCTCCCAGCAAGCGTGACACGGTGTGGCGCTCCTGGAATTCGGACATATCGATGCGGATCATGGCGTCTTCGCTGTCAAACATAAATTCTGCCAATGCCTTGGCCAATTCGGTTTTGCCGACGCCAGTCGGTCCGACAAAGACAAAGCTGCCGATCGGTCGGCGTGGGTCAGCCATACCGCTACGGGCGCGACGGATGGCGTCGGAGACGGCCACGATTGCTTCATGTTGGCCGATAACCCGCTTTTGCAAACGCTCTTCCATGTGGACCAATTTTTCACGCTCGCGTTCGAGCATCCGCATGACCGGCACACCGGTCCACGAAGACACGATTTGGGCTATATCTTCGGCGTCGACAATTTCGTCGAGGTTGGCTGTTTTGCGCCACGCATCGCGTTCAATCGTAAATGTTTGTTCGAGTTTGAGGAACTCGGCGCGGATGACGACGGCACGCTCATAATCGCGTTTTTGGCTGGCTTCTTCTTCAGCTACCCGTAATTCTTGCAGCTTTTGCTCTTGGGTGCGTAATTCTTTGGGCATCGAATACATATCGATACGTAATTTGGCCGACGCTTCATCGAGTAAGTCAATAGCTTTGTCGGGCAAAAACCGATCGGTGATAAAGCGACTTGACAGGCGTACTGCCGCATCGATTGCATCGTCACTAATTGCCAATTTGTGATGTTCTTCGTAGCGGTGGCGTAAGCCGCGCAACATGGCAATGGTGGTTGGCACGTCGGGCTCTTCGACAAAAACAGGACTAAAGCGCCGTTCGAGGGCCGGGTCTTTTTCGATGTGTTTGCGGTATTCATCAAGGGTGGTTGCACCAATGACTTGTAATTCACCACGGGCCAACGATGGTTTGAGCATGTTGGAGGCATCGATCGAGCCTTGGGCGGCTCCAGCACCTACCACCGTATGCAATTCGTCGATAAAAAGGATGATTTTGCCTTTTGCCGCGCGAATTTCGTCCATTACCCCTTTGAGTCGCTCTTCGAATTCACCTCGGAATTTAGATCCAGCGACCATCGCCCCCAAATCAAGCGACAACACTTGTTTGCCGAATAAGGGTTGAGGGACATCGTTTTCATGAATCCGTTGCGCCAAACCTTCGGCGATTGCGGTTTTGCCGACGCCCGTTTCACCAACCAGGACGGGATTGTTTTTGTTGCGTCGACTCAAAATGCGGATGACGCGGGTTATTTCGGTTTCGCGACCAATCACCGGATCCAATTTGCCTTCACTGGCTAATTTGGTCAAATCCACGCTGTATTTCGCCAAAATCTCGTATTTACTGTCGGCATTGGGCGTGTCAGAGCGTTGAGTACCACGAATTTCCATGAGTACCTGATACAGGCGTTCTTGGGTTATATTAAAGCTGCTCAAAATTCGTTGTGATGCGCCATCACGTTCGTTGAGAATTGCAATCAAAATATGTTCGATGCCCGTAAATTGGTCATTCAGGCGTTGGGCTTCTTCTTCGGCACGTTTGACGAGGCGTTGGGTGCGAGGAGTGATATAAACTTGGTTGCCATAAATGTTTTGGCCATAGACTTTGGGGGATTTTTCGAGTTCGTATTCGACACGCTGGGTTACTTGTTCGACATCGACCCCTAATTTTGTTAATGCTTTGCCGGCAAGTCCCTCTTTTTGACGGAGTAATGCGAGCGAAATATGTTCCACGTCGAGCTGGGTATGATGCAAACTACCCATGATGGTTTGGGCTTCGTGAAAGGCTTCTTGGGCTTTTTCGGTAAATCGTTCTAGTCTCATTCAACACCTCGTCGTCATCAGATTTTGTGGTTATGACGTATCTGTAGTATAACATGCGAGTTTTTTTTGGGTATTTGAGAAATATTAGAAATCTTCGCGAATGACCTCCTGGTGCGGTTTTATATTTTCTTTGTGTGGAAAAAATCCCCCCACCGGCGGCGTAAACCAGCGGCGGGGTGAACAAGAGATTCAGTTTATTGTTGCAGGCGCCAAGCGACTTCGGTTGCGATCACGGTCAAGTGATGGCGCAAGTTGGCGTGGGTATGCCAGCCGCGACTATCCCAAACTTCACTACTCAAATCATCGCCACTATACAAAATTTGGCCGAATTGGACGTTGCGGAGTTGGGCGACGGCCAGGAACGAGGCATTTTCCATTTCGACAGTTAAGCACCCTTCGTTGCGTCGGCGTTCGACTTTGGCCACTGTTTCGCGGTAAAAAGCATCGGTCGTCCAGGTTGGCCTTTCGACATAGGGAATTTGTTGCTCCGTGAGCACTTCCCGGATGACTTGGGTGACGGCAGGTTGGGCGGCAATCCAGCGACTGGGTGCGACATAATGATACGACGTGCCTTCATCGCGGAGCGCCATGGTGGGCACCACCACGTGCCCGACGGTGAGTTGTTGTTGCAGTGACCCGGCCCCGCCGATGGCAACAATTTGGCGAATGCCATGGCCGATAAGTTCTTCGATTAACGCACTGCCAATTGGACCACCGACACTAGGGTGCATAAGGCAAATTTGGCCACCGTTTGGCATGGTGTAGACAAACAGGGGATGTGCCCCCATTTCGCTCCGCAAGGCATAGACTTCCCGCAGGGTGCCATCGTTTACCATTTGTTCAATGACATCATGGAAAAAACAAAGCACCACCGCGCTGGGAATATCAAGCTTATGACTATGGTCGGCGGCATTGATAAAGGCGCGCGGATTGGGATCAAATTCCAACAAAGGAATCTGATCGTTATTGGGCAATGTCATAACATGTCGTCCATCGACCAGTGGTTGTTCCAACGCACATCGACTTCGTCACGCACCCGTTGGAAGCGAATGTCGGTTGACAATCGCATCGTGCCATCATCAACTTCATTGGTCGTTGCGGCATGGATCATATATGCACTATGCACCACCATGTCACCGGCTTCGTAATCGGCGACGAGCCAACGGCTATTGAGGCGATTGGCGAGTTCAGGTAAATCTTTGGTGAGCCAACCGTTCGACGACATGTTTTTGTTGTAGGCGCTGATTTGATCTTCGCGGCTGATTCCTTCGTTTTGAGCACGGAATTCAGCTTCCATACGCCGTCCCCAAGTATCGGATCCTTCGAGGTAGACGAGGCCGCCCATATGGACGGGGATGTCACCGATGGGAATCCAACTGGTGGCGACTTTATCGGTACCTGCCCGCAAATAGGTTAAATCATAATGGGCGCCGGTCGAATTGGCATCGTGTGGCTTGACGTAACGAACCAGTTTGCGCTTGTGTAGATACGGCTCGCCACCAAACAGCGCTGCATAGAATTCATAGATTGGTTGTTGCAAACAAAAC
>CALQBW020000229.1 GCA_943328915.2 Singulisphaera sp. GP187
ACTTGCTAATTTATTTGCTTGATCGTTGCCGCCATCATGGCGTCGCTGTTGGAACACAGGGATAAGCGCGGTTCCCAGTGCCCCACCTGCAATAACCAAATACAATAAATCTGGAATGGCAAATGCGGCCCGATAGGCATCAACCAATGGATTAGTGCCAAATTGAGCCGTGATGAACATATCCCGCACCACGCCGAGCACGCGACTCGCAAGATAGCCGAGGGCAACAATCAAAGTATTGATGAGTGCACGCGACCGTGGTGCAAGACTATTTATGGTCATTGTTGCGTAGCCTGTAGTGTTCTGGTATAATCAATTTTCAGAGACTATATTCAGCCCGAGTAGTTGAATTATACGGGAGAACCGTCACCTTGGCTAACACTAAATCAGCAATTAAGCGTATCCGCATCTCAGAAGATCGCCGCATACGCAACAACTCCTACCGCGCCCGCGTTCGTACCATCGTCAAAAAAGCCGAACAAACTGTTGCCAAAGGCACCGTAGACACGAGTGCTTTGCAAGCTGCGATTAGTATTCTTGACAAAGCCGCCTCAAAAGGCGTACTGCACAAGAACAACGCTGCACGCCGCAAGTCACGCCTCATGAAAAAGGCAAACGCAGTAGCTGCCAAGTAATTTGGTGCGTTTTGCACTAATCCGTGGTGCCATTGGCACCACGGATTTTTTGGCGGATAAATTCAACACATTATTCGAGGTTGAGCACGAAATTAACTTGGTATTCGCTACTACACTTCCATCACCAACAAATCGAGACCTGCGGAGACATCAATCGCTCCTGTTTTGCTTTGGTGATCGAGCTTGAGCAATTGCTGGTGCAGACGTTCGAGTTCGTTTCCTCGAAATCCCCTGGCTTGTTCAATGGCTTTATCCGTAATAAAGCCCGGGCGTAATCCGACCGCAGCGGCAATTTCATTTGCCCGCTGGCGTTCACAATCGAGTAGACGAACTTGAAGTAAAATCCGCACTTGCCGGGCAATCATAAAAATAACATATTGGGGCGCTTGCCCGTCATCGAGCAATTTGTGCAATTTGCTCAGGGCTACCCCTTTGCGTCGCGCCGCCAGAGCATCAACAAAGGCAAACATGTTTTCTTCGGTATCATCACTTGCCAACAAATCAATGACCGCAACAGTGATATGCCCACCCGGACGCACATACGTGGCCATTTTGGTAAGCTCATTTAACAGCGTGCGGCCATTGTTCCCAACCATGGCGATGAGTCGCGCAGTGGCAGGGTTGTCAATCACGACGTTGAGTTGACGAGCACGTTCGCCAATCCAGCGTATTAATTCTGTTTCTTTGGGGTGTTGGAAGTCAAGCGCTGTGCCGATTTTACTAATGTGGTTGAATAATGCATTCCGTTTATCAAATTCATCGTTTTCGACGAACATCAGATCACACCATTCAGGCAAACGTTCGAGATAACTCTTTAGTTCATCGCGCTCTTTGCCTGCTTTTTGGTTTTTGAGCAAATCTTCTACAATTACCAAACGACGATTATGCAAAAAGGGAAATGCCTCGCATGCCTGTGCCAATGCATCGAATTTAAATCGCTTCCCTTCGACGCGATTCACGTTAAGCGATCGCACCGATTCGGGGATTTGTGCCAACACTTGTTGCACATATTCACTTCGCTGGTATTCGTCTGGTCCATACAGCAAATAAATCATCCCAGTTACCCCGTATATTCCCCAATAGCTTTGAATTCGGCGTATGCCCGACTCATATCGGGGTGCGCGAGTTGTGGAGGGAGTGGCAATCCCACGGGTATGCCGGCCTCGTGTAGGATTGCTTTGATGGTGGATACTGCACCAACTTTACGTACATAGCCATCAACACTGGCTACTTGTGCTTGGATGTCACCACGCTTTGGATTATCGGTCAGTTGACGTAACGCTTGAGGGACGATGTTTGCGACAGCCAAAATCGAGCCAAATGCGCCATCGTTCAATGCTTGAGCGAGTATGGGAGCATTACCGGTATAAATTTTGAGCATAGGATACGAAGAAACCAGTGTGGCGGTGTGTTCGGCATTTACGCCACTATCTTTGACTCCATAAATGTATGAACGATGACTTTCGCGCAATGCGTCAATAATTGCAGGCGTAATCGCCACACCAGTCATCGGTGGGATATGGTAAAGAATTATTTTGCTGCCGAGGGGTAATGCATCACACAATTGTTGATACCATGTTATCACTCCCGCCTCGCCTGATTGTTTGTAAAAAAATGGAGGTAATACCAAGGCTGCATCGGCTCCTGCAGTCAATGCTGCGTGGGTCAAGGTGATGGTGTCTGCGAGTGATTGGCACCCCGTGCCAGCAATTATTCCGAGTTTGCCGCGATGTTGCACGCAGGTATTGATTATGGAAATGCGTTCGCTCACGCTGAATGAAGGACCTTCACCGGTGGTTCCGCAAGGCACGACGCCATCAAGACCACGTGATTCGAGATGGCGCATGACTCGGACCATCGCAGGAGCATCAAATTGGTGTTGTTCATTGAGCGGGGTAACAATGGCTGCGTGTAATTCTGGCATTTATGATCCTAATGTTTAGTGTCTTAAAAAAATTGTACCATGGTTCAAATGTACATTGGAATATGACGCATCAGTCATTCGTTGATTGTCTGCTCCCGGACAGTTTAGCGGTAGAAACTCTATGGATCTATTTGGTTGGTAGCATTCACCAGGAATTGGTATAATGGTCGAAAAGAAAGAAGGTATACCATGTTTCTGCGAGGTTTTGGCGTCGGGTGTGCCATTATGACTGCGCTTTGGTTATGGTTCCGTCAAAAAAACAATTCTACCAGACCTGTGCTCCATGATGTAGTAATGCATGACATTAATCGCGTTGCAATAGATAACCGCGCTGCACAAGTTCTCCGAGACATTCAGAAAGAGCAATCATGGATACTGAATCCCAGCGTAAAGCCATCCACCGACTCGTAAGTGTGGTTTTTGCGATTATCGCAGCCCGCTTAGCCGTATGGGTGGTCGACAAAATCATGGGTGATCGATAGCTCGATCCGCATAATAGCCATGATACTCTGCGGGTAGCATCTTTGCGATATGACACATCATCTCGTCAGTGAGGGCGGTCATTTCTTTTGGGTCGATTTCTTCAACACCACTCTGTGACACCGGTTGCCATGACTTGCCATATTCAATCGCAATAGGTGATCGTAGTCCCCTTTCAACACCTTGAATTGCGACCGGTACGATTGCAACCCCGGCCCGCAAGGCCATCCGCATCGCACCACCACGACCTTTTTGCAATTTACCATTCCCACTGCGATGCCCCTCGGGGAATACAATCATGATGTTGCCTTGGCGCAGAGTTGCGACTGCTGCATCGATGGCGGCAATATCGTGTTGTCCTCTTTTGACCGGGATAGCTTGCATGCCGTTGAACCACCAGCTGGTCAAAGGCATAAATAACTCAGCCTTGGCCAACCAATGGGGGATGTGGGTGAGTGGGATGGTCCCAGCGATGGTCAACATATCGTGCCATTTTATATGATTGACAACCATAACAAATGGGGTGCCGGCAGGGGGCAGATTTTTAATTCCGCTGACACTCCAACGGAAAATGCCCCAATTGCG
>CALQBW020000230.1 GCA_943328915.2 Singulisphaera sp. GP187
ATCCAGATTGATTTGCGCACCTTGCAGAGTGATAGCGGCCGGCGCGACAACGCCATCCGCGATCGCTGGCTCGAATCCAATACTTACCCCTATGCCGAGTTTGTTTCGACCAATGCCTTGAATCTGCCTGCCAGCTATCAAGCGGGTAGCCAGGTTAGTTTTAATTTGGTGGGTGATATGACTATTCACGGCGTGACCAAATCTGTCGAATGGCTGGTCGATGGTACGCTGACCGGCGATACCGTGCAGGGCCAAGCGACGACCACCATCAACATGAGCGATTTCGGCATCACCGCACCCAATATCGCCAACATGATCAAAGTCGAAGATCAAGTGGAATTGCTGGTGCAATTTGTGGCCAAGGCCCAACCGTAACGTGATGTGATGGCCGCCAACCGCCCAAAGCTCCGCCCCTCGTGTCTGGTGCCTACAATCCCTACTGTTTTGCCAAGAATGTCGACGCTCCGCAGGCCTTTTACATTGGCCGAAAATCGTACTACAGGCGGGAGGTGCTGGGCAGCACCAGTCCTGTGGCTGCGCGCAACAACGCCATGGCGTATTGGGCTACGGTGCGTTCGCCATAGGCCGGCACTTTGCAGCCGACGATTTTGTGAGCCGGGGCCACCGCAATGTCGATATGGTCAAATCCGTTGCGCGCGTGGCAATCAAACGCAGATTGGGCATACATTCCATGTGCGCGGCGGTGATTTTGGTGTGGATGAACGCACTGAGCACGTCGGTGGCCGGGTCGTTCTGGTCAGCGGTGTACTGGCAGGATAGAGCGTGAGCTGGTCTTTGCCCCAGGCTGTTACATGTGGCCGCTTCGCATGGTTCGTTGAAGATCATAGTTATCATAAAAACCGCTTATGACACAACACCACCGATTACGTTGCGTAATCGGTGGTGTTGTTTTTCCATAATGGATTTAATTGGCTGGTGGATTGAGGGGATGGTGGGCGTAGCGCTCGCCGAGGGGGTGTTTGACACACGTCAAGCGCGCATTGCTCCGACTCAACAACAGCTGCCGTAATGGCCCTGGTTGCACGGCATCTTTGGCAATATGCCCGACTTTGTAGGCATCCATGACCACTTTGTAGCTTTTTTCGGAGCCCATATTGGCCAAGGCTAGTGCGACCGAAGCGTTGCGGTCGACATCGCCGGTGGTCAGGCGTGCTTCGAGGGCGGCGATGATTTCGGCCATCAATTCGGGTACTTCGACGCTCAAATATGCCAAGGCGATGGCGGCACGGTGATGCCCTACATTGCTGGTGTGTTCGTCGTCGAGCAACGCCAAGGTGGGGGCCATGGCCGCAGCACCACAGCGCGCGATGACTTGGGGCACTTCGCCATCCCAGATGACGCCCCGTTGCTCGCTGATTTTGTCGGGGGCACTCGGGATGCCGGCGCTGATAATCGCTGCAATATAGCGGACATCACGTAATTCACCGAGCAACCGCAACGCATGTAACGGTGCAAAACAAAGTGGCACCGCACCAGCTAATAATTCGGTGTCAATGGCAATCGCGACTAGCGGTGCGACAGCTGCGTCGCCACTGCTTACGACATGGTGGGCTAGGGGGATGGGTAATTCGGCGCCGATGGTGCGTATTTGCCGAATATATTCGACTAAATCAAAATTAATGGTCATTGTTGCTTCCTCATCGCAAAAGTGCAGGGTCATTTTACCATTGAACGCGAATCGTCATGTGCGACTTCGTCCCAATGCCCTGTCGCAACAAAGGTACTGATAGGCCGGAAGGTTTTGCGGTGTTGCGCCGTAATGCCATGCTGGCGCAAGGCCTGGTGATGCTGTGCGGTCCCATACCCTTTATTGTGTGAAAAACCGTAGCGGCGGTCGTGACTATCCAGCTGGAGCATCATCCGGTCGCGGGCAACTTTGGCGATGACCGACGCTGCCGCAATCGACAGTGACGTCGCATCGCCTCTGATAATCGCTTGTTGGTTGATTCCCCAATAGGGTAGAGTGACGGCATCAATTAACAATGCATCGGGGATGAGCGGCAGACTCATCAGTGCTTGTTGCATAGCCAATTTGGTCGCATTCAGGATGCCAAAACAGTCGACATCATGGGCGGCCACCCAGCCGATGCCAATCCCTACTGCACCCCGTTGGATGGTCGCCACCAGCTGGTTGCGTTGGTTCGCGCTGAGTTGTTTGGAATCATTCAGCCCCTGCAACAGTGCCGGCATATGCAACACGGCGTCACGCAATACCACGGCTGCCGCGACGACCGGCCCCGCCCAACAACCGCGTCCGACTTCGTCGACGCCCGCAATCGCGTGGCAGCCACGCGCAATAAGTTGCCATTCGTATTCAAGGTGTGGAGGCATCAGGTGGTATCGCAATCATGACATGCAGTGGGGTCTTGTTGATGTGCAGTGGCGGATCACTTACCTGCCAGCCGGCATCGGCATAGCTTTGCCATAACGGGTGGCGTGCGCGGTTGAATTTACCTGCCGCCAAGAGGACGACCAAACGCCCGCCTGGCTGGAGCAGCTGGGCAATTTGGGCGCGTGTAGCGGGGGCGATGATATAGGGTGACGGGAAGATGGCAACGACGGTTTGGATCGTGCCGTTGCGCAGTGGTACCGCCTGACTGTCGGCTTGGATGAGGGTGAGGCTACGCCGCCGGGCTTGCAAGAGCATGGCCGGCGAGCGATCAAGGCCTATGGCACGCAGCCCGTGGCGGGATAGGCTGGCCTGCAGGTGACCGGTACCGCACCCGAGTTCGAGGATGGGGGCGACGAGGAATGGAATTATCGCCTCGCCCCACAAAAACCAGTGGCCACGCGATATACGCATGGCCACAAAGTCGTAGAATGGTGCAAATTCGTAGTAGAGCCGTACTAATCCCCACGCATAGAGCCGGCGTAGTGCGGATCCCACGGGGGTGTTAGCGGCGCTCTTTGATACGGGCGGCCTTACCGGTCAAGCCACGCAAGTAGAACAACCGTGAACGACGCACTTTACCACGGCGCATCACCGTGATGGAATCAACACGGGGAGCGTGGAGCAAAAAGGTACGTTCGACACCAACACTGTGTGAGGCAATACGACGCACGGTGAAGCTGGCATTGATACCACCTTCGCGCTTGCGGATAACCACACCTTCGAAATCCTGCACGCGCTCGCGGCTACCTTCGACCACGCGTACACCGACGCGTACCGTGTCACCTTCGCGGAACTCAGGAATATCGGATTTGAATTGACGCGACTCAATGGCGTCCATAATCTGTTGCGACATAACGCAGTCGCTCCTTTGTCAAATTACTACACGTAAACAACGGTACGTTGGTACGCACACACTAGACCGCAGTATAGCACGTTCTGCGCATCACGGCAAACCCAAAATCGAAGTATGAAGTATGAAGCAGGAAGTATGAAGGAAAGTATGTAGTAGCGGCGTCATTACATGGCGCCAGCCATGGCGCCAGCAACATATCTCCGCGCCTCCGTGCCTCCGCGTGAGACACTGGGGATCTCGCATAGACCGGCACATATCATGTGGCCAGCCGTAGAGATTCCACGACCATGGTCATGGAATGACGTTGGGTTGCCTCCG
>CALQBW020000231.1 GCA_943328915.2 Singulisphaera sp. GP187
ACTCGGATTCGCACTCCTCTTTGTAATTGGACTGTGTGTTAGTCTCATTTCGTGGCGATCACCACAGTTACAGATTCTTGTGGTAATTGTAATATTAGCGTGTATTACTGCATCGTTGTCGTACCCAATTGCTGCAGGTCACCGGATGATCAATGCGATGGGGGCAATTGCGATTGCTATGGCGGTTGGGGCACAAACTATTTATCAATTTTGCGTTTCGCGTGCGCCACAATCGAAATTGGTGGTTATCGGTATACTATCGCTTATGATAGGGTCAAGTGCTTTTTATGGCCCATATTTGTATTTTACTCAGTTTGTCAAAATAGAAGACGGCGTAGGGGATGGCACAATGCAGATCGCTTCTCAATTCGGCAAATATGCGCAAAACTTACCCGCTGGAACAAAAATCGACGTATACGAAACGAGTTATTTTTCACGTGGTACTACCCCAGTAATTGATTTTTTAACCAAAAAACTTGATTACTTGTCGGTGTCTGGTGAAGCCCTGCCCCGTCCTGATGTCCAAGTGATGGTTGCACCTATGGAACGTGCACCAGAAATGCAAGTTCCCGATAATTTCGCGAAAAGTACAATTAAGGCGATCGATGGGACAGATTTGCTCGTCGTGGCAATTTCACCTGAATTAAATTTCAAACCGTAAGTCTCAGTATTTCATTGTCATAACTGCTTTTCTTGATTTGACAATGTATTCAAAACAACCTATACTTTCAACAGGTCAAAACAAACGAGGTTTTACTGTGTTTCAACGCCGTCAGCTCAACCTAGTAGTAATTACTGTCACTCTAGTCGTACTAACGATTATGAGCACATGATTCTATAGGGAGCGGCTAAACCGCACGTGAAGTACAGTTCACCTCTCCCGTAGTACTACGGGAGAGGTTTTTGTTTATGCAATCAAATGGAGGACGTATGAGTGACAAGCGCACTGGCGCACAGATTCTGTGTGAGGCACTGATCCAAAATGGTGTCGACACGATGTTTGGTTTACCGGGCGGCGCAATTATGCCGTTCTACCATGCGATGTGGGAATACCGTAGCGAATTACGCCATATTTTGTGCCGCCACGAACAAGGCGCCGGCCACGCTGCCGAAGGATTTGCTCGTTCCACCGGTCGGATTGGCGTATGTATCGGTACCAGTGGCCCAGGCACGACTAATTTAGTCACCCCGATTGCCGATGCCTGGATGGACAGTACCCCCATGTTGGCGATTTGTGGCCAAGTCAGTAGTGCCGTGTTGGGCAAAGATGCATTCCAAGAAACCGATATCACTGGCATCACGATGCCTATCACCAAGCACAACTACTTAATCAAACGGGTCGAAGACATCGCCTATGCCGTCAAAGAGGCGATTTTCATTGCAACCACTGGTCGTCCTGGCCCTGTCCTCATTGATATCACCAAAGATGCATTGCAAGCCTCAGCGGTACCTGATTACAGCAAGAAGATATTCTTGCCCGGTTACCGCCCAACGTATACTGGCAGCAAAAAACAGATCAAAGCTGCACTTGATTTGATGCTGCAAAGCAAAAAACCCGTCATGATGATTGGTAACGGCGTCATGATGGCCAATGCCAGCGACGAAGTCATGGCCTTTGCGGAGCGCTACCAAATTCCTGTCATCACAACTTTACACGGCCTCGGCGCATTCCCCCAAGACCATCCCTTGTCTTTAGGCATGCCAGGAATGCACGGCTGGGTGCATGTCAACCGCGCCATCCAAGAAAGTGATTTTTTGCTTAATATTGGCGGTCGTTTCGATGACCGTGTGACTGGTAAAGCGTCAACGTTTGCCCCAAATGCATCGATTGTGCATGTCGATATCGATCCTTCCGAAATCGGCAAAAACATTGAAGTCGATGTACCCATCGTCGGCGATGCCAAGCTGGTGCTACTGTCAATGCTTGAAGAAGAACCCGAAGAGACCAATATGACCCAATTCCACAAAGCGTCTGCGGAGTGGATGGTCTATGTGCGCGAATTACAAGCCAAGCACCAACACAAACAACAATACCTCAATCGTCCCGATACCTCTGTGATGATGCCCCACGATGTTTATGCGGTGCTCACCAAAGAGTTGAACGAACGTGGCAATTACCGTGTGGTTACTGACGTTGGCCAACATCAGATGTGGGCAGCCCAGTTGCTCGATTGGTATCGTCCCCGCACCCACATAACCAGCGGTGGGGCAGGTACCATGGGGTTCGCCATGCCGGCTGCGTTGGGTGTGGCGGTTGCGCACCCTGAAGACACCGTGTGGGTCGTTTGTGGTGATGGTGGTTTCCAAATGACCAATCAAGAAATGATTGTGGTAGTGCAAGAAAACATCAAGAACATCAAGATTGCCATTATCAATAATGGATTCCTCGGCATGGTACGGCAATGGCAAGAGCTGTTTGAAGGCAAACGCTATAGCGGCACGCCATTGACGAGCCCTAACTTCCAAAAACTAGCTGAAGCCTATGGATGGACAGGGATAACGGTGGAATCAGGTGATCAAATAGAAGTTGCCGTCCAAAAAGCCTATGCCACCGATGGTCCTGTGTTAATTGATTTCCGTGTCGAACGTGAAGTAAACGTCTTCCCCATGGTGCCCCAAAACAAGAGCATCGGCGAAATGATTACGGAGTAAGCGATGAAGACCCACATTTTGGTCGTTTTAATGCAAGACCACCCCGGCGTATTGAATCGCGCCGTTAGCATGTTTCGCCGGCGTGGTTATAATATTGCAAGTCTGGCAGTCGGCCACACCGAAACCGCTGGTATCAGCCGGATGACGGTCGTGGTAGAATCTGACCATGTCGAACAAGTGGTGAAACAATTGTATCGATTGGTTGAGGTACTCAAAGTCAGCGATGTCACCAACGACCCGACAGTTGAACGTGAAATGGCTTTAGTGAAATTGCATGTCCCGAGCCAGCAACGTGCCGAAATAGTGGCGCTTGCGGAGGTGTTTGGTGCCAAGATTGTCGATGTATCGGTAACTGCTATGGTCATCGAAATGACCGGTGGTCCTTCCAAAGTCGACAATTTTATTGATATGGTGCGCCCGTTTGGCATCAAAGAAATGATGCGTACTGGGCGTATCGCCATGGTCCGTGGCGCACGGGGACATAGTGGAGCCGATTTGGTCGACACTGGTTGGCAAAATGACGTAGCGGGTGCCGCAATTGCGGCTACCCAATAACAAGGAGTATCAGTAGATCATGGCAAAGTTGTATTACGACAATCAGGCTGATTTGGGCCGCCTCGCTGGCCGCACCGTCGCCATCATTGGCTTTGGCAGCCAAGGTCATGCCCACGCCCTCAACCTCAAAGAGAGTGGCGTCGATGTGGTAGTTGGTTTGTACCCCGGCTCCAAAAGCTGGGCCAAAGCAGAAGCCGCCGGCCTCACGGTGATGTCCGTGGCCGATGCCTCAAAAGCCGCCCAAATCATCATGAATTTGACCCCCGACACCGTGCAAGCCAAGGTATATCGCGAAGATATCGCCCCAAATATTGCCCCAGGCAAAACCTTGATGTTTGCCCACGGCTTCAACATCCGCTACGGCCAAATC
>CALQBW020000232.1 GCA_943328915.2 Singulisphaera sp. GP187
ACGACTGAGTTGGAGCAGATGTCCATCGTCATGCCCGTCACAAAAACGATCCCAATTCCTCGGATCAGGGTAGGTGACAGTGATTGCAGGAAAATCAGACATGCAGTATTCCTCTACGGTGCATCATGGTAAGCCAAAACAGCGCATTTACGCGGTGAGTTCATACCAGCGTTCTGCGGGACCATCACTTCCAATGGCGTGATGATACCCAGTGAGTTGGGCAGGCATCGTAGCCGGGTCACCAAACAATGCCGCCATTTGGCTTGCATAGCAGTTTACCGCTGCGATTTTTGTAGCCAAATAGCTCCCCATCGCACTGGCGTGTAGCGTGGGAGTGAGTATGGCGCGTCGGTAGGTGATGATATTGGCGTCGAGCGCGTAGGGCACTTCTTCGTAAAATCGAACGTTGACGGTGCCAAGCACTTGGCGGGCGGCCGCATAGACGTTGAGGTGGTCGACATGCATCCCTACCCCTGCGGGGATTAGCCAGGTGGCATGGGGGTTGTGGGCGGCGATGTGGGTGAGTATCGGCACCAGTTGATGGGCGAGCTGGTCGCCGGAATGGGGCATGGCAAACAACGTCTCGCGACTGTTGTAGTGCTGTGGCATACGGTAAATTGCATCGTCGAGGTTAAGCCAGATATCGTCTGCCCCGAGAATCGCCATGGCTTGGCGGTCTTCGCCGAGGCGGGTAGTGACGGCGGCGGCTTCGTCGAGTCCCCATTCACGGTGGAATTCAACGGCCAGGTCGCTATAGCGCGCACTGTCGGGAGGCACGGCGGTACAAGCCGTCACCACGAGCGTGCGTAACCCGGACTGGCGGGCTGCCAACAACTGCCCACCACACGACAAGGCCGCATCGTCGAGATGCGCCGACACACAGATGAGATCAAACCCGGGAGGTATATCGTTGAGGGTAGCATAATGCATTATTCTTCACCTTCACCATCAAAATCAAAATAACTATCGTCATCACTTTTTGAGGAAGGGCGCCAGCCGCCAAAAACATCATCATTGCCCGCATGCTCTTCTAGGGCTGCAATGGCTGCGTCACGTTTGGCGGTGTCGCGGGATTTACTGAGTTGGGTCAAGCCGCGGATTGCACGTTCATCGCCGATTTGGCCCAGTGACCAAATCGCCGCAGTCGCGACCTCGATATCGTCTTCGTGGGTCAAATCAGTCAACAATGGCACCAATGCGCTGGCATCATCACCGTATTCGCCCGCAGCGGTGGCTGCTTCAAACCGAATAGCGGCGTTGGCATGTTGCAGTGCGATGCGGATAATTGGTAACCAGCGATCGTCGGTACTGCGCCCCATAGCGACCAACGCACTTTCACGCAAAGGCTGGCTATCACTTTGCCACGCAGCGGCAATACTCGCAGTAATCGCATCATCGGCGACTGACCCTAACGCTTCAAGGGTACGACGATAGACGTCGAGGTGGTTGCGGCTGCTCGCGAGCACCTGTTTGAGTGTCGTGATGAGGGTTGTTGAGATTTGAACTGGCAATTCGTCGCTGGCAATCATCGCCGTAAATCGGGCAAGACTTATGGCTGCTTGGCTTCGTACATCTTCGGAACTGTCGTGTTGCAAGCGGTCAATCAGGTCTGGAATGATGCGTGGGTGGTCTTCTTCACTAAGCCCGTCAATCGCTCTCCGGCGTACTTCTGCGTTGCTGTCGTCAAGCGACCAGCGCATCACGGTGCGGAAGTCGAGCTCTAGGTTGTCTTCGCTGATTTCGTTCATCAAGGTGATAATGCGAATGCGGGCAGCCTCGGGAATTGCGACCCATTCTGGCCAGAAGGTGTAATGGTCGCGATCGCGCAAATCAGTGAAAATACGCAAGCGCCCGCGATTAATATTCGTTGGATTGCGCAAGAGTTGTAGGGTACTGGTGAGCGTTGGAGTAGTCATATTCACCTCACTGTGGATAACAACGAGGGGATGAGCAGTTGCTCAGCCCCTCGTGTATTGGGTTCGTTGGTGCTAGCGTTATTCTTCTTCTTCGTCATAAAAACCGCCGGCGGTGTCGTTGCGCTCGCTGACCACTACGTCAACTTGACAATCCCACATACCGTTGGTATTGTTGGCCCGTTTGCAGTGCTCGTGCTCGTCAAGGACATGCAACAAGTATTTACGCGTGACCGTGCGGTATACCGACATAACGGCAAATAGCTGCTCGAAACTTAATCGGTAGATGGGGTCTTGTTTGCTCCCCACTTCTTCGCCAAAGCCCATGAATATGTTTTCGAGCAAGGTATGGATGTTTTTACGCTCGCTAATTTCAAAAAACTTGATTTTGCGGATACGTCCCACATTGGATTGGGTTGGCAATAAATCTTCGTCGACCGTTGACGTAACACGCATTTCGGTAAAGGCATACTTGCTTTTCTTTTTGCTGTCATCAATATAGAGCAATTGCTCAACGCGGTCTTCGACTTCCTGGTAGCCAATGGTGAGCAGATTGGGTTGATTGGTGCGGCTAATGGTAATCACAGCCCCAGGCACGAACCACTCTCGGAAGAGTTCGTCGAACCCTTGAATCCACCCACCGCGTGTCCCCGCAGGGAAGCGCACATTCACGCTGACGGCATAGTGGTTGTGCTGTGCCATTTCGAATGTCAGTACTGCATTGCCTTGGCGATTGATGACGGGAGATGGCAGAATCGCAGCCAATGCATCATTGAACGGCAAAATACCGTATTCCCATTCAAAAAAAGTCAATTTATGCTCAACTGTGCCACGTTGTTGAATCGTTGCGGCAGGGGTGACCGTCAGGCTATCGTCAAAGCCTTCTTCGAGGTGATTGACAAATGCGGCCATGTCGGCTGCCTTGATGCGTTTGTTGGCACCGATTTTGTCGAGAAGCTTGCGTGTGGCCCACATATTAGCCCCCGCCACACCGACAAATTCGAGATCTTTGAGCAAACGGTAATTGAGGGCAAAACGTTGGCGCTCGTAATCGGCGGCGCGTGGATTGACCCGCAATACATTAACCAAAATGTCACTGTCGAGTACCGGCACTTGTTGCTCGTTCTCGATATACTCAGTGATTTGGCGGATTTCATTTTTGCTGAATGAGTTCACTGCGTGTTCGTCAGCAACATGACTCCCAAATACCGCAAAGCGTTTGATGGGGTCTTTTTCAATGGAACTGCGCAACGCACTGATAATTGCTTCGCCATGTAATCCCATGATCTGCGTAAGGGGCAAGGCCACATCTACGGTTATCCCTTGGGGGAGCGTCACACGGGTCGCATCACGGCGCATATGGAGGGGCTTTTTGACCGGAGCAACAGGCATATCCGGAGTCGATACCGCGTCTGCGGAAGTGACAGCACGCTCGCCATTTTCATGGGGGGCGCTACCGTCTTCGCTGGTTGGTGCATCGCTCAGCCAGTAATCAGACACATAGATGGGGTCGATTTTGGGCAT
>CALQBW020000233.1 GCA_943328915.2 Singulisphaera sp. GP187
AGCCAGGCAGACAAAAAACCAAAGTTTGCCCAATCGTCCCCGCCGTAGCCCGCGACAACATCGCGGCTGCACCCACTTGCTGATACGACAACATGCGAAAAATTTCACCGAATCCTGGCAATTTGCGCACTAACAACGGCTCAATTGCATCAATCGTAGTGTCACGTTTTGCGATGCCGGTGCCGCCAGTAGTGAGAATCAGCTGACACCCAGCAGCGACCCAGGCTTCAATAATTGCCACCACTTCAAGCGGTTCATCGCGAACAATCGCATAATGGATCACATTGTTGCCACTGTCGCTCAATAGTCGTTGCGCAAGTTGGCCACCAGTATCATTGTCGATCGTGCGGGTGTCGCTTATGGTCAAAACGCCGCAACGAATTCCTTGAATTTGGGTATCAGCAAAGTTTCGATGGCTAATATGACTCATAGCGTAATTACGTTCCTTTGAAATTTGATGTGCAAAATCCGCAATCCCCTACTTTGATTGAATAATATCGTACCATGAAACGAAACGATTTTAGTTTGTGTAAAGTTGACAAAAA
This sequence comes from Singulisphaera sp. GP187, assembly GCA_943328915.2. Taxonomy (GTDB): domain Bacteria; phylum Chloroflexota; class Chloroflexia; order Chloroflexales; family Roseiflexaceae; genus UBA965. Next base: position 546 of record CALQBW020000233.1, read on the forward strand.
CACCAAACACCTTAATAATAACCCAATCATCTGGAGGGTTTATGCCATTACAATTCACAACCGAGGCGCGCGACGCCCAAACGAGCGCCCGTGCCGGTCGCATTATCACATGCCACGGTGTCATCGAAACACCGGTTTTTATGCCTGTTGGCACCAAGGGCACCCTGAAATCGCTCGCCCCCGAAGAGGTGGCGGAGCACGGAGCCCAGATTATCCTCGGCAATACGTACCACCTCTATCTGCAACCCGGCCACGAACTGATTGCCCGGCACGGCGGATTGCACCGCTTTATGGGCTGGGATGGTCCGATTTTGACCGATAGTGGCGGCTTCCAAGTCTTTAGCCTCAAATATGGTGGCATCGCCGACGAAGTTAAAGGGCGGGGATCATTCAAACCACAACCCGGCATGGTCAAAGTCACCGATGATGCCGTCATTTTTAAATCATATATTGATGGTGCCAAACATATATTTACTCCTGAACGGAGCATCGAAATCCAAAAAGGGATTGGTGCAGATATTATCCTCTGCTTCGACGAATTGCCACCATTCCGGGCGGGATACGACTATACACGGCGCTCGCTTCAGCGTACCCATGTCTGGGAGGAGCGTTGTCTGACGTATCACCAACAAACCTTGCGGGGCGAGCACGACATCCCTATGCCAACACCAGACCAATCGTTGTTTGGCATCGTGCATGGAGGCGTATTCCCCGATTTGCGTAAAATCAGCGCCGAACACATCGGCGGTATGGATTTCGACGGCTTGTGCATCGGGGGCTCACTCGGCGCCAACAAAGCCCAAATCTACGACGTGGTCGATATGACTGTGCCCTACATGCCCGACAACAAACCACGGCACTTGCTGGGGATTGGCGATGTCGACGATTTGTTTGAAGGGGTGGCGCGGGGTATCGACATGTTTGACTGTGTCAGCCCGACACGGTTGGGGCGGCATGGATCGGCGTTGGTGCGTGACGCCAGCAAAAACTTCCGTCTCAATGTCAACAATGCCAGTTGTCGCGATAGCGACGCCCCACTCGACGAATGGTGTGGCTGTAGCGTGTGCAAAAAATATTCGCGGGCCTATATCCATCATCTCTTCCGCGCCAAGGAATTATTGGGAATTCGCTTGGTGAGCCTGCACAATGTTGCTTTTTTGCTCCATCTCATGCGTGAGATTCGGCAAAGCATAATAGATGGGTCTTTTGTGGCGTTGCGCGCATCATGGCTTGATGGCGCAAAGACATCGTAGTCGGACAAACCGAAAGAAGGAGCACCCAGATGCAAAAGTTTCTCGGCACCCTCAAAAACCCCCGCAACATCATCTTGATGGCGCTGGCAATTGCGATCAACATCGCCATTGGCCAACTAGTAACCGTCCTAAAATTACCAATCTATCTCGATAGTATTGGCACCGTACTGGTTGGGGCATTACTTGGACCATGGGCAGGTGCCCTGACGGGCATGCTTGCCAGTCTGATTTGGGGTTTGTTAGGCAACGCCTATGCCGCACCCTACTTCATCGTCGCACTGGCAATCGGTTTATTGGCAGGTATTTTTGGCAAACGCGGTGTGTTTACGAGCCAATCACCGCAAGCAGTAGGCGCAGTAGTCGGTGGGTTGTTCTTTTTTGCATTGGCATTATTCATCATCACCTTCATCAATATCGGTAAAGATGGTAGCATGCCGGCCATGGCTGATTTGCTGAGTGGTAATTTGCCATTGTTTGCAGGGGCACTGATTGTGGGTGTACTGGCAGGGGCATTTTTGATTAAAAACGGTGGATACGCCGGACTCGCAGGCATTGCAACCGGAGTGGTTGCAGCTGTCATCTCAGCTCCCATCTCGGCATATCTCTTTGGTGGAGTCAGTGGTTCGGGCACTGATGTGTTGGTAGCGTCATTTATGGCCAGCGGGCAAAACATTTTGTCGTCAGTATTAGCCCAAGGAGTGGTTTCTGATCCCTTCGACAAAATGGCATCGTTCATGATGGTCTGGGCGATTATCAACCTGCTACCAAAACGCATCCTTGAAAGTTTTGACACCGAAGCCGATTAATCCGCTTTCTACAATCACTTCCGGCATGCGTTGCGCAAACGCGTGCCGGTTTTTTATTCACTCGCATGTTCTTATGCCTTACCAAGTGCACCATACCCACGAAAATGGAGTTTTTGTGGGCTTATGTTGATGTATGCAATGCTCAATTCAGGTAGAATGTAGGGACAATAAACGTGTGGCGAAAAGAGGAATTATGTCATCTGGTTGGTTTGACCGCCTCCACCCCCTGACCAAATTTACGTGGGCACTTAGCCTGGCGTTGATTACCTATGGGGCTGCCAATGCGGAGATTACTCTTGTGCTCCTGGTATTTGCAATATTGACACCCATCACCGTCGCCCAACCGAGAGCCTTGTATGGCTCATTGTGGGCAATTTTTTTGCCAATTGGCATATCGCTGTTTATCATCCAAGGCTTGTTATTTCCTGGCAATGCCAGTGGCAGTTTGACGTTTTATGGCCTCACTATATACACCGAGGCGCTCAGCAATGCTGGAATTTTGTTGGCGCGTATCGTGACGTTGGGGTCGGGATTATTGTGCGTCATTTTGACCACCACGCCCTCACGCCTCACCCAAGCCTTGGCAGAGCGAGGGATGCCCCGCAGCATCGAATTCATTTTGTTGATGGCCTTGCAAATCATCCCCGATATGCGGGCTCGGGCGGCGGCCATCCTTGAAGCGCAACAATCACGGGGGTTGGTAATCAAATCACTCGTTAGCCGAATACGCGCCTTATTGCCACTGATTGGGCCGTTGGTGGTAGGCGCATTGGTCGACATCGAAGAACGTGCCATGGCCCTCGAATTACGCGCCTTTGC
>CALQBW020000234.1 GCA_943328915.2 Singulisphaera sp. GP187
CCCCAAAATATGAAAAGGCCGACTGCGTCGACCTTACTGGGGCGAACTTATGGTGATGCGGCAATGCATCGTATTTCATCTATGGTTAACATAAATTATATAGGTATTTCATATCGTGTCAAATCTTAAACGAAATCTGACACATCGCTCAGGAACTATCAACTATACGGTTGCAACGCCACATACATCGCTTCCAATGCCTGTTGCAGCACACTTCGTTGGGTCGCCAATGTAAGGCGGATGTAGCCATCCCCACCGTCACCAAAGGCACTACCATCGCCTAAAGCAACTTTGGCATGTGACAAAAAAAACTCTTTCGGATTCGTTGGCAAATTAGCTTCACGACAATCAACCCAAAGTAAATAGGTCGCCTCAGCACGGTTGGGGATCAGTTGCGGCATATATTGGCGCATATAACCAATCGCATAATCGCGATTGGCTTGGTAATAGTCCAACACTTCACGCAACCAATCGTCGCCATGCTGGTAGGCCGCCAAGGCACCCGTATACCCGAAAATCTGCGGGCTCGCCACTAATCCTTGCATGGCCGCCACATATTGGGCACGCAGGACGGAGTTTTGGATAATAGCCACACAAAAACCGAGTCCAGGAATATTAAAAGTTTTGCTGGGACTCATCAACGTTATTGTGAGTTGAGCAATTTCAGGTGAAAGAGTGGCGATCGGAATATGCTGGGTGCCGTCAAGCATGATTTCGCAATGAATATCATCTGAGCATACTACAATGTTATTTGCAACACATTGCGACGCCATAGCCGTTAATTCTTGTCGATCAAAAGCTCTCCCTGTGGGGTTATGTGGGTTGCATAACAAAAACAACCGCGTCTGATTATCAATCGCCGCAACAAACGCGTCGTCGTCATGGCGATATGTACGCAGACCGCTCGCATCTAATCCTTCCCGCAGCGCTGCAAATTGGCTAAGGCGGTCTTGATTAGCTGGTGATTTGGCGATTGGGCCATAACAGGGTGCATGCATAAGCACAGCATCATCATGCTTGCCTACTGCACGACAAGCAACATTGAAGCCGGCCACCACGCCTGGGAGATAGACTAAGTCATCAGTGGTAATCTGCCAATCATACAAGCGGCGCATCCGCTCGACAATGACCGCACCAATTTCTGGAAGTTCCCAACCAGCGCCCGGTGCCGAAGCATGCCCTATGGCGGCAGTATACCCAAAAATACCATGTGCGACACGGGCCGCCAAGGCTTCAGTCACGGCTTGTGGTGGTTTGAAGTCGGCTTCTGCAATCCACAATGGTAATACATCGGCGCCGTAGAGATTCCACTTCACACTGTCACTCTCACGCCGTGCAAAATGGGTATCAAAATCATGTGGCATATGCATCCTCCTGACTGTTGCCTGGAAACAAACGGCACCCCACACTGCGTGTAGGGTGCCGTCACGCATTTATATAGATTAACTGAGTGGTTCGAGGGCTTTACGCATCATTTCGAGTCCGTCGGCCAGCAATGAACGGGGGCAGGCCATCGTGATACGCACAAAGTCCCCGACCTGGGAACCAAAGTTACGGCCGTCGCCCAGTGCTACGCCAAACTTCTGGAAGTATTCCTTGGGGTTGCCGTCGATACCGGCTCGGCTACAATCGACCCAAGACAAATAGGTTGATTCCGGATTGGTGATATGCAATTGGGGCATGTATTTTTTTACAAAGGAATTAGTAAAATCACGATTGCCTGCATAATGCACCAAAGATTGATCTAACCATTCTTGGCCATGTTGGTATGCAGCTAATGCACCGATGTACCCAAAGATCCCCGCGTGAGGTACCATGCCACCCATTACTTTTTTGTATTTGGCGCGCAATTCTGGGTTTTGAATAATTGCAAAACTGAAACCAAGCCCTGGGATGTTGAAGGTTTTACTGGGAGCCATCAACGTGATGGTGTGTTGGGCGATTTCGGGGGAAAGTGCAGCCGTAGGGATATGTTGTCGGCCATCTAGAATAATATCGCAATGAATTTCGTCGGAACAAATCACCACACCGCGCTCAATACACGCATGCGCCATGTCCGTGAGCTCTTTGCGATTCATCAAACGGCCGGTCGGATTATGGGGATGGCACAAGATAAAAATTTTGGTTTCGGGCGTAATTGCTCCTGTGAATGCATCCATATCGAGCACATAATCAATCACACCATTTTTTTCAACCAACGTGAGTTCGGCAGTTTGTGTAACCATATCATGATTGGCCGCAGCATTCAAAATTGGTGGGTAGTTGGGAGTTTGGACTAATACACCGCCACCAGGTGTTGCGACTGCCCGAGCTGCAATATTAAAACCGGTTACTACCCCTGGCACGTAAACCAAGTCATCAGTAGTAATCGTCCAATTATATAAATCTTTCATCCGCTTGACTAATAAATCAGCCAACGCGGCAGGAGGCATGGCATAACCATAAACTCCATGTTGGGCACGCTTTACCAATGCATCTATGACTGCCGGGGGTGACAATACATCACCATCAGCTACCCACATTGGCAAAATACCATCACTATACACGTTCCATTTGGCACTGTCACCACCACGACGATCGACCACGGCGTCAAAATCGTAATGCATCTTCATACTCCTTAATTAAAAAACTCTCGACAGTATACCATATTCAACTGTGAATCAACCGTTGCGTGATTTTAACCAATTTAACAATATTAGGTAATTACCTACGATCCAATGCTATAGGTAGCTAAATTGAATTAATAGCTAACCCACACACCCTTAGGACAAATTACCCAAAGGCAAGCTGCTTCTGCACCAACCTGAAATTCTTTTTCAAAAAAACGAACTATTCGGAGCAGGCCAATTTTTTTATGAGTACCCGCCTCGGATATAGCTGGATGCTGACATTCACGTTTGTTGACGCTTGCATAGGCAAGCATCTGAGAACAAAGACGCACCATCGCAAGGTGGCTATTTATTTGCGATGAGGGCCTTGCGCATCATTTCGAGGCCGTCATCCAGAAAAAACGTGGACAGGCATTCGCAATCCGAACAAATTACCAGCGTTCGGACCGTAACTACGCCCATCGCCGAACACAACACCGAATTTCTGGAAGTATTCTTTGGGGTAGCATTCAATCCCAGCCCTGTGCAATCGATCCAAGAAAAATACGTTGCCTTGGGGTTGTTGATACACAACTGAGTCATATGTACGATGACAAAGTAATTGGCAAAATTGCGATTGCCAGCATAGTACTCCAACGATTGTTCCAACCATTCTTGGCCACGCTCAAAAGCTGCGTAAGCACCTGCATACCCAAAAATACCAGTATGTGGCACAATCCCTACACGCCAACTGACGACGGTGTCAAA
>CALQBW020000235.1 GCA_943328915.2 Singulisphaera sp. GP187
ATTAACAAGTAGGAAACTAGCTTAATAACAATTCAACACACTAATAAAGCAAAATAAGCAATTAGGATTCCCATACAATCAACATACCCTTCCTCAGCAACGGCATACACTCGCCCACTACCCCCTCATTCCCCCACTCGTGGTTGCATGGCCAGCCACGCCCGCCCGGCAGCGCTAATTTCCCACACCTCCTGCGGCGAATTGCTGATCAACAAGCCCTGCTCGCGTAGGTCGTTGCGCACCCACGCCACGGCATTGGCCCAGCGCGTCTCTTTGGGGTTACTGGGGAGCGGCTCGTGGTCGTATGAATTGAATCGTAGCGCCGTAGTAGGCTGCGTCTCTACGTTTCACGGGCAATCACGGTGTCGTACAACCCGTACTGCGTCAAGCCGACATGACTTTCGATGCCGGTATAGCGCAATGACGCATCCTCGTAGCGCCGAAAGGCAAAGACCGCCTGATTCATCTGCTCGGTGTTGAATACCTTGAGACTCACCAATAAATGGAAGTCGTGTACCGACAAACCGGTTACAATTTGGAATAAATCAGGCTCGATTTTGGTGATGACATCCTGTAGCGTGTTCTCGCGGAAGTCGGTCAGGTACATGAACGCCGGGATGCGCGTGGCAAATTTAATCAACTTCTCTTGTACCAATTTGCGCTTGGATTTCATCTCCTTTTCGGCATCGGTGAGTTCATCCTTCTCCGGCGGGGTAATTGGTCGATCTTTCGCTTCACCCTTTATCTTCTTAATTGCGTCGCTTTTATTGATAATCGTCTCGAGGATGTTGTCGCCTAGCGCCCGCCAACCCTCGATGCGCTCGACAGCCGCCAGTGCTTCTGGATTATTCAAGATTTTGCTGAGAGTGGCATTGTCGACATTGACCAGCACCGCTGATTCCCACTTGCGGGCCAGCAATGTGGCCGACGTGCCCGCCATGGCGATGTCGAGGATGCCGCCGGCGTCGATTTGGGTCATATTGGCGCCATCATAGGCCAACACCGGCAGGTACGACACCAGGTCGCGCACTGCTTCTTCGGGATTCGATTTCTCGGGGGCCAGCCCAATCCCGTACTCCGACAACTGCCGCAACGCCCGCGTCGGCGCAAAGTCAAAGACAAAGCAGACCGGCTTGAGGATTTCTTCTTCGTGCGGATTATCGCCATTGGGGTTTTTTACTGACCAAGGTGATTGCACCCGGAATGCTGCTTGGAAGTAGGTTTCGGGCGATTTGAGATTGCGGAGCATCAAAATCGCCGACCACTGCGACACCGTCACCCCGGTGGTCAATTTGCCACACGATAGCGTGATGGTCTTGGTGTCAAAACCGCCCTTGATGGCGGCTCGCACCGGTGGCAACGCATCGAGCCCGATGCCCGCTTTGGTGCCGGCGGCCGAGATGACCGTGTAGGCGTGCCAGTAGGTGTTGTGGCGCTCACTCAGCAGATTGGCCATGGCATCGCAGGCCGCCACCGTCGGCATAAACCAAAACGAATGTTGCAGGTAGGGGAGCAAGCGAACGTCCGAATACGGGAAGGGCGGCCGCGTGCCGGTTTTCAAGCCGTCGACTGCCGTCGGGAGGTACGCACCGCGGATAATATCCAACCACTTCTGGACATCGTCTTTGTTGCGAAATTGTGCCAGTGGTCCGATCCCCTTGGCTTCGAAAAACAGATTCAAATCGAATTCATCGAACTCGCCGGCATTGGCCACGGCCACGATTTCATCGGGCATCTGGTAGGTCAGCAGGCGCATCTGTGGCAAGGCACCGTAGGGGTTGTAGGCGGTTGGGTGTTGCGTTGCATATTGTGCTTTGGCACGTTGCTCGTCGGTATAGGTCCAGTTGAAAATTTGTTCTTCGATGAACTCACCCGTCGCCAGTGCCTTGAACGGCGTGCCCGACAGGTACAAATAGGCGCGGGTGGTGATGGGCAAAAAGTCTTTTTCTTGCTCCGCCAACTCGCCGATGTCGTTGTTGACCCCTGCCAGAGCGGGAGTGTATTCGATGGCGGTCTCTTTTTTGGCGACTGCCTCTTCTTCGCCTTCGAACAATTCTTTGGCGGTTTCGCGCCAGGCACCGAAGTGGTATTCGTCGAAGATTACCAAGTCCCAATTGAGTGCATGCACCCAGGCGTTTTTGGCTTTGATATTGCCCAAATCGTCGCGCCCCAACAAATCCTGGAACGAGCCAAAGTAGACCAAGGGGCGGGAGTTTTTGATTTGGTCGGGGGTCAATGCCGAGCGCTTCGAGAGATACTGCCAGCCGTCGAAGTCGACGTGCGACTCGAGGTCGTTTTGCCAGGCATCTTCGACTGCCGGTTTGAAGGTCACCACCAGCACCCGCTTGGCTTTGAGTTTTTTGGCTAGGTGGTAGGCGGTAAAGGTTTTGCCGAAGCGCATTTTGGCATTCCAGAGGAAGCGCGGCGCGGCGTGCATGTCTTCTTGCCAGATGGAATGGAAGTAGGCGTGGGTCTTGGTGACTGCAGCCAACTGCTCGGCTCGCAGGGGGAATGATGCGTGGCGTGGGCTACTCAGAGTGACGCCCGTGCGAAGCTCGGTCAACACGCTTTTGACATCGGCGACGGTGCACTGCATCCACTCGAGTTGCGGGTTGGCAAAGCCTTTTTTGGCGAGGGCCGCGCGTACGTCGTGGTCACTAAACACGCTACCGTCGGGGCGCTCGGCGGGCTCGTCGAGTTCGATGGTGTAGTTGGTGATAGCGGCGGTCTTGAGTTGCTCGGTGACCCGTTGCGCCACATCACGGGTGGTCTGGCCGATTTTGAGCTGGCCGGCGTGGGCCGCATCGTCGATGGTGTAAGCGTAGATGCGCGGCCGGGCGGCTGGTTTGGGCGTCAGGATGGTTTCGATGGAGTTAGTCATCTGTGTCACCTGCGTTGACGTCCATAGGACGTACCATACTTTCAATAAAATGCCATTCTTCGTTTGTGATGTTATATTTTTCCTTTAGTTTTTCATCTGTCCACGAATCTGTAAAATCTTGCATGGGTACGAAAGAATATACTTTGCTGGTTGCATGCTGAGTTGGTTTGTTTAATAGTACTAAAAAACGAAAAAAGCGAGTCTGTATGTAACTCATTACATTTTTCGATTCTTTTTCAGAATTAAATGGGCCAACTACAAGGTAGGTTTCAGAACAGCAAGTTCCAGGTTCACCCAAAAATGGTTTGCCAAGTACCCAGTATGATGATGTAACTCTCTCACCATATGCCATGGAAATGTATACTTTCCATGTATCTACGTATGAAATATTTTGCTGAACTTGTGACTTTTTAACATATCCTGTTTTTTTGTATCCAATATACCTAATTGAATCAGTAAAAGGTTTTTGTGCAA
>CALQBW020000236.1 GCA_943328915.2 Singulisphaera sp. GP187
ACCAGTACCAGCTCATTCGACATCACCGCTTTTCAAAGTGGGTTATCGAGTGATACGCTGGACGGGTTGCTCCAAACATTTAGTCCAACGGGGTTCTATACCGATACCATCAGTGTGAATGAGTTGATTACTACACTTGCCTCAGTAAACGGCTTATTAGCAGTAGCAGCCCCCTCACGGACGGTTACCGAGACTCGCACGCTCATCAAGGCGCGTACTGCGGTACAACGCATCCCCGCACTCGCCCAAAAGATGGGCTTGAGTTACACCCATGTCAACACGTCCAATCTGAGTAGCAGCTACACATACAATATCTATAAGGCTGGCACCACCAGTCCATTAATTGGCAGTGTCATCATTAGCGCAGATGGTATCGTTCCCAGCATCCCTATTCCAACCCTTCTGAAGGAAGCCGGCGTCTATGATGGACCAATCGACGTGGGGGTGATTGGGACAGCACGCGCAGTCACCAGCCCCGAGCGCTATGACCCTGGCATTATGCAAAACGAAGTGAGCAACGACGGCAAAGTGTTTTTGACGTGGACCAAAGGCGCCGTCACGGGCGGCCGAATTGTGAGTGGCTACAACGTCTATCGCAAAGATGCAGCAGCAATGCTGTGGAACAAGATCAATATCGACCCCGTCAGTATCTCGAATTATCAGCCAACCAGCCCGCTACCGCCCGTGGTATTTGATACCAGCACCTTTACCCGCACCGTAGCCGCCTATAGCGATGATACCTATTATTTCGTCGATGATATTATTACGGCACCTACGCAATACAAATCATGGAGCTACAAAGTTTGTCCCCTCGACATTGCCAACAACGAAGGCACCTGTACGAACACGCTTCTTTCTGCCATCAAACGCGATTTAATCCCTCCCACACCGGTTGACAAAATCGTCGCCACTCCCCTCTACCCCACCCAACCATCGGTAGTACCCGGGCGCATGCAATTATCGTGGCGCTACTTTGACCTCGACCGCAGTGGTGCTGGCGCCACACCGACGTTTTATGTGACGCGGGCAATAACGACGGGACTCAAACTCGCCAATTGGACACCCATTGCCACCATCCCGGCTCCTACCCGCAACATTACCACCACCTATATTGATACCCCGCCAGTAGGGAGTATTTATTGGTACCGCATTCAAGTGCGTGATAACGCCGGCAATTGGTCGGCAGCCAGTCGCCCCGTCAAAGGGGGCATATTTGACCGGATTGCCCCAGCGCAACCCATCCTTGGCACCGACAACTCCAGAACCCCGTGTATCGACAAACTCCAGAGCCGACTAGCTGTCCCCAGCGATGTCACCCAAGTATTGCTCTACCGCAAACTAGGGACGGGCAAATGGGTGCTGGTCAAACGCTTCCGGCCCAATATCTCCTTGGTGAGCCCGTACGGAATTGATTTGATCGACAAATACGTGCCATCACAAGCCAATGTACCGGTCTACTACAAAATCGAATACCAAGACGCCAACGGCAATGTCAGTCCGGCCAAAATCATCTGCAAACGCGGCTGGAGCGCCGAAGGATTGGTGACTCCCCGCTTTACGCTCAAACAAGTCGTCAACGATAACCGACTCAATCAAGTCACCGTTGATTTTGGCGGCACCACAGATATCTATTCACGGTCAGTCATCCTTGCCCGCCCAAGTCCGATAGCCCCCAGCACCGTCGTCACCCGTACCGTGGCGGGCAACGTCAGTACGTTCAATTTCACTATGGACACGGGTGAATCCTTGCGGGTCGGGGCGGTATCGAGTGCCTTGACGGTGACCACAGAGCTCTCGTCGACCCTCAATAGTCGCTGGCTGCGCAATGTCAACAACTTCCTCGACCTCAATATCACGCCCGCATCCAATGTATTTTTGGATGCACCGCGCAACATGGCGGCCCTCGGCAACCTCAATGCGTCGTGGGCGGCGAGCAACAACGAAATCTGTAACGACGCCACCACCCCACCCCGCAAAGTATGTATCTACCTCGATGCCAAAAGTTACGCCAAAACTGAGAAACCACCGCTGGTGGCGGTGTTCCGGCGCATCCAGCCCAATAGCATCCATGCCGCAGACAATGATGTACCGTGGATGCAGGTCACGACGATTAGTGATTGGGCCAACAAAAACCTTAAATGGGTCATCGAAGACACGTCAGTCATGGACTCTAACCGCACCTACGAATACATGGCAGTAGCCCATAGTAGTACGAGTTACGAAGTCATCGGCTATTTCAATACCGTTGCCCTCCCCGCCTACGGCAGGAATCCGACTGATTACGTTGAAATCGGCACCGAAGTCAATACCAGCGGGTGGGTCACCCGGCTCCCCAGTGGCTGTATTGCGGGGATGACTGCCGAGCGGATTCCTTCAACCACCAGCAAAACCACCCTGCTCCCCACCGGGCTATTTAGGAACGACCCCACGATTGGTTCGAGTGTCCTCGCCAATGTGATTGATTTGGGACATGATTGGACGTTTACGATTGATGGCGTCTTTAAATCCAAAAGCAAATCATGTCTGTTGCCCAACCCCGCTGCCACCAACAGCAATCTCTATCTGGCAGGCACGTTGAGCGCTGGCAGCAATATCATCAAGACCAACGTCATCATCATGGCGACGCTCAGTGGTGACAGCACCTTGCGGAATAGTAGCTTTACGACGCAATTTCCGGCTGGAGCCCCAGTATCAACAATCACCGCCACCAGCATCAATGGACTCACCATCGATTTACGCGATATTACCTTCCAGGGTGATGCCAACGGGATATTTACCAATACGGTAGCACTGACCACGACGCTGGCCAATCAATTGCAACTCGCCATCGCTACCACAGACCCACTTACCTCACCAAATCGCAGTAATACGGTGGTGTTTTATGCGCAAAATATGCTGGGGTGTTATTCCAGCACCAGTTTATGTGAAAACGTGGTAAGTAACACCAGCTACGTGGCAAATCCAACCAGCACCAACCCACATTTGGTCATCATTGACGAATACGCTCCGTGGTTTTATCGCCTCGAAGGGAACCTTACCCTGCTTGCTGATGCATCAGGGGTGGGATTTGATAACCTCGAAGCGAGTAGTCGCCTCAAATACACGCCCCCCGCCATCAGCACCAATATACCTGACAACAATAGCGGCTTTGTGGGGTCACTGGGTGTCAGTGGCCGTGACTACAAATACAATGGATCTATCATGGTCGTCAATGTAGCAGGATTGACGGGCCAACTTAACTATCCTAATGCCATCAATTATGTCACGTCATACCCAGCCGGATTCGAAATTAAAGCCCTCGGTGGTGCCACCATTACTATGACCAATAGCCTGATTGAAGGTGGTACA
>CALQBW020000237.1 GCA_943328915.2 Singulisphaera sp. GP187
GGGTGTGCATGACACGCAACGTCCGGCCTACTTGTCGAGCCGACATCCGCTGTAATGTTGTATCTTCAACATCGCACACCGGTGTGCCGGTAATATGGTTGTACACAACAAACCCAACGGGCAGTACATCGTAAGAAACATCGGCATGAATAATTCGAGGGACTGGCAACTGTTTGATGGCACAGGTACGCAAAAACGCTATTTCACCAGCGAGTTGCTCACTCGGAGCAAACACAATCATTACAACTGACGTCCCCGAAACTTTTACTTCTATACGTTGAGCGACCACATGCTGAATGACAATTGTACGCACCCGCAATTTAAATGGCTTTATAACCAACGCAACATAATCGCTCAACCGATTTAATAACGCTATTTGCCAAGAATTAATCCCTAGTTCTTGGTTCACATACGTATCAGCATCGACTTGGAGTTCAGCCAGAATTTCGTCCATAGTAAATTTTGTGCCTCAGATTCGGTTGGCATTCAATACTATATTGTAACAAACAAACCCCCACATCTGTTGATGTGAGGGGTTTGCCAAATGTGCAACAAATTACGCTTCGTCAGGAAAGAGCGCCGTACTCAAATACCGTTCACCATTGCTTGCTGAAATAAAGACAATTGTTTTGCCGGCATTTTCTGGACGGGCAGCTAATTGAATTGCAGCAAATGCCGCTGCGCCAGAACTAATCCCGACCATCAGGCCTTCTTGTTGGGCTAACCGTCGCGCAGTGGCAAACGAATCATCGTTACTCACCTTGATAATTTCGTCATATACCGAGGTATTGAGGACTTGTGGGACAAACCCCGCACCGATACCTTGGATTTTGTGTGGTCCAGGTTGACCACCTGACAATACAGGTGATGCTTCGGGTTCAACTGCGACGATTTTGATCGCTGGTTTGTGTTGACGCAATGCTTCACCAACACCTGTGACCGTTCCACCTGTACCCACACCAGATACAAATATGTCTATGTTGTAATCGGTGTCATTTAAAATTTCGAGCGCAGTGGTACGACGATGGATGTCAGGGTTGGCAATGTTGTTAAATTGTTGTGGAATCCAAGAATTGGGCGTTTCGGCAGCCAAGGCCTCGGCACGAGCGATTGCGCCACGCATCCCCTCGGCTGCTGGTGTCAATACCACTTGGGCACCAAAGCCTTTGAGCAATTTGCGGCGTTCGATACTCATTGAGTCAGGCATGGTCAAAATCATGCGGTAGCCCTTGGCAGCCGCTATCATCGCCAAACCAATCCCGGTGTTACCACTGGTTGGCTCGATAATGACCGTTTTGCCTGGCGTAATTAAACCAGCCTTTTCGGCAACATCAATCATAGCAAAACCAATTCGGTCTTTGACACTCCCACCTGGATTAAACCATTCAAGCTTAGCCAAAACAATGGCACCCGGGGCCTTGATTTGCACCAATGGGGTGTTCCCAATTAATTCAACGACACTGCGAAAAATTCTCGCCATTGTATACCTCTTTTTTATATTGAGTAAATCACTCAAATTAGTCAAATATAATTATACAAAGAATTATTTAAAATGCAAGTAGGCACGCTTCTTCAATTTTAGCCAAAGAAAAACAACGAAAACGAATGTACTTTAATCAATTGACTATGTAATAATAGGATAATGTATGAATATGCAAAACCCGAAACGCACGGCACGCAACAAATTTTCAATGATTACCGTCACAACGTTGGTTATTCAATGAAAGGAATCAGATATGTCAGACAATACACAAACAACTCCTAACCACATTCCGAATCCAACCCCCGAAACAACCCCAAACCCTCCCCACAATGAATCATTGCTTGCTGAATTACACGCACTCGGTGCACAATTGGAAGCAGTTGCACGCGCTTTTTTGAATAGCAACCAAGCACATCAAATCCAACAAGACCTCCAAAAAGGGGTAGGTGATGTGGTAGAGCGATTACAAGCACTGCGTAACAATGAAAAAATTGTTGAGGTTGGCGAAAAGGGAAAACAATTGGTCGAAAAGGCAATGGAAAACCCCTCTGTCACCGAAGCTCACACAAAAGTAGTCAGTGGTTTGGCCAATATCAACGAGGAATTACGCAAATTGGCAGCCAGCCTGACTGAAAATCGGCATCAAGGCGAATAATTAAAGACAAATCCCCCCAGAAGCGTTGCTTCTGGGGGGATTTGTTTGCGAATATTGTTATTTCATCATCTGTTGACTGAGGTGCCACAATCGACGCTGCGACGTAACATCATATGATACTTTTGAAGATGGAACCGGTTTGCACTTTTCAAAATATCGCCCTGTGGTACCAACGACACTCTGATCTTGGGCTAAATAAACCGACGTTGCAGCGCCTTGTTCAGGACTAATTGCAATCAATCGTTGCATTACAGCAAATACACTTGCAAACCAACCGCCGTTGTTTTGGGCAAAACTCGTTGCCACAAACCCAGGATGGAGCGTATTGGCTGTCACATCAGAATCTTGGAGACGATGTGCCAATTCGTACGTGAACATGATGTTTGCAAGTTTCGATTGGCCGTAAGCCTTCCAGCCGTTAAATCGTTTTGTTCCTTCAACATCATCAAAATCGATTATTGCACCTTGGTGAGCAGCCGATGCAACGGTTATAATCCTTGACGGAGCACTTGCCCGCAATAAATCAAGCAAATTACTGGTCAAAATAAAAGGCGCCATGTGATTGAGTGCCCAGGTCATTTCGATACCATCAACACTAAAATGTTGTTGGGTAAAATATGCACCAGCATTATTGATAAGCACATCAATATGGTCATACCGTTGTTTAATTGTATTTGCGACAGCAATTACTTCTGCTTGTGACGACAAATCTGCGTGAATGGTGTCGAGCCGCGCATCAGGACTATGTTGGGTAATGTGTGCAACCGCAGCTTCTAACCGCGGGAGCGAACGCCCAACCAAAACCACTCGGGCACCAGAAGCAGCTAATTCGCGCGCAGTAATCAACCCAATCCCACTTGTCGCCCCTGTCACAATCATTATTTTTTCATGATTCGGCATACATTTACCCTTTCACAACCATATCCAATAAATTTTATGTAATCATACCAAATTAGTTTTGGTATTTCCAATTAATCGATGGAGTTTGATTGCCAACCACAACGACAAACGCGTGTCAGGGTCGTCGAGATCAATATGGCAAATCTGCGAAATTCGAGACAGGCGATACAGCAACGTATTTCGGTGGACATGGATTGATTCTGAAGTGCGCGCCAAATTACCATTGCAATCAAAAAAAGCTTCTAATGTTTGTAGCAATTCACCATGTTGGTCCCGCTCATAATCAAGCAATGCACCTA
>CALQBW020000238.1 GCA_943328915.2 Singulisphaera sp. GP187
TCCCTACATCCCTACGCGCAGCGCAACCGACTTGCGTGATACACTAAGCAGCAAAGGCTGGCAAACTACCACACTTGATACGCACACCACATCAATTGTCATGGATGCGTTATCTAATCAAACGACTATTCGCATATTTTTTGCGTTTAATCAAAATAGCGGGAGCGATATCACCATCATTGCGGTGACGCCCTAACGCATCCCGACAAGGATTTTCTGTCAACGCCGTAATTTTTTAAGAGGAGAAGCAAAA
Source organism: Singulisphaera sp. GP187 (assembly GCA_943328915.2). Lineage (GTDB taxonomy): Bacteria > Chloroflexota > Chloroflexia > Chloroflexales > Roseiflexaceae > UBA965. The sequence goes on from CALQBW020000238.1 coordinate 254, forward strand.
TGAAAAAAGCCATCAAAATCATTACCTGGGTTCTCGGTATCCTCATTGGATTCTTCGTCGTGATTGCCGCATCAGTCATCATCGATCAGGGGATGGGCGTAAGTCGCCTCGACGGTATTACAAACACCGTCATCCCCAACGGCAATAATCCCGCAATCCGTGCGTACGTGGCGCACCCCAGTGGCACAGGCCCGTACCCTGTCGTCATCATGGTGCACGAATGGTGGGGCCTCAAATCAGATATTGTCGGCAAAGCCGATGCCCTCGCGCAGGATGGCTATATTGTTGTGGCACCGAATCTCTTCCGTGGCAACACCACCGATTGGTTTCCATCAGCGATTTGGCAAGTATCCAACACACCTACTACCCAAATCGATGGCGACCTCGATGCCGTCTTGTTGTGGATCAATAATCAGCCCGATGCCAATCGCAATCAAATCGCCATCATGGGGTTTTGTTTTGGCGGTGGCACGGCCTTGCGCTATAGCGTCAATACACCAGCCATTACCGCCACAGCAGTTTTTTATGGGTCAGTCATTACTGATCCGAACGAACTCAAAAAAATCCAAGGCCCCGTACTAGGAGTGTTTGGTGGCGCAGATACGATGATTCCCCACAGCGATGTCATGGCCTTTGATGATGGCTTAACTGCCGCCGGCATCCCCCATCAAGTCACCACCTATGACGGTGAACCGCATGCCTTTGTCAAAAGCATGGCCGACATCAACAAGGGCGGTAATCAACAAAAAGCCTGGAATCAACTGCGTGAATTCCTCGCCCGTGCCTTCAGTGGCCAAGCCATGAGTCGCCAATATCGTCTCGCCAATCACACCCAAGTCCCTGATGTAACCGCACAACAATTTGCCACACCATCACGTTGGCTTCATCAATTTGTTTGTGACAAAACCGTCCAATAACGCAACCTATATTTCAATCCAGTGCAACAGTGGTACACTAATTAACGTCTGAGGCATGTATTGTCGTGTTACGTAAAAGAGGTGTGTGGTGGAAATTTTTTTCTGTTTGTTTTTGCTCGTGTTGCTCGCCGGTACCGTGGTTATTACCGGCATCAAAATCGTCCCCCAAGGCTACGAATGGACCATCGAACGCTTGGGGCGATTCCGCATGGTAATCAAGCCCGGTATGAGCATCGTCATCCCGTTTATTGATCGAGTGGGTCGACGCGTCAATGTCCAAGAGCAAGTCCTCGACATCCCCTCACAAATCGTCATCACCCGTGACAACGCCACCGTGCGTGTTGACGGCGTGTTGTTTTATCAAGTCTACGACACTAGCTTGGCTGCCTACCAAGTCTACAATTTACAAGCATCCATCATCAATTTGGCGTTGACCAATCTGCGTACCGCCTTGGGCAGCATGGAGCTCGACGAAGTATTGTCCAAACGTGACCAAATCAACAACCACTTGCTGGCCGCGGTCGATCATGCCACCCAAACCTGGGGCACCAAAGTCACCCGCGTCGACATCAAAGACGTGTTGCCACCCGAAGACATTACCCGCGCCATGGCACGCCAGTTGACCGCCGACCGCGAAAAGCGTGCCCAAATCCTGACGGCCGAAGGGACTCGTCAATCCGAAATCCTCCGCGCCGAAGGTCTCAAGCAAGCAAAAATCCTCGAAGCCGAAGGAAACCTCGAAGCCGCCAAACGCCAAGCCGAAGCTCGCGAACGCCTCGCTGGCGCCGAAGCCGAAGCGACCCGTTTGTTGGTTGCGACAGTGGGCAATCCCGAAGCCGCTTTGCAATACTTCGTGGCCCAGCGCTATGTCGATGCCTTGCAAAAACTCGGCGAATCCCCCGCAGCCCGCATGATCGTCGTTCCCACAGAATTCAGTAATTTGGCCGGTACCATGACGGCAATTACCGAAATGATGAAGAGCACGGACAAAAAATAATGTTACACAATGGCTATATGTGGGCTATTCTCGGAATAGCACTATTGCTCATTGAACTTTTTTTGCCGGGGGTGTATGCCCTATGGATTGGCATCGCAGCGCTCTTTACGGCGGTGATTGCCTTTGCCGTCCCTAGTCTTGATGTCTGGTTGTTATTGGTGTTTGCGGTGGCAACCGTGCTCTCAGCGGTCGGTGGCAGTCGGATCTATGCCCGCCTAAGTACGTCGACACCTGCCATCAACGACATGCAAAACCAGCTCATCGGCAAGCACGGTGTCTGCATCGCCGTCGGCGAAAACAATCAGATCCGGATTCGCGTCAATGGCATCGAGTGGGCCGCCATTGCCGATGATATCATCACCATCCACGATGCCGTGGTGGTGACCGATTTCCGTAAAGCAATGCCGATAGCACGCCGCGTATAATTCGCATTTTTACCCCGCCACCAGTGGTTTGATGAAGGATCAAATCACTGGTGTTTTTTATCCTGAGGGAACAATTCACCGTGGTAAATATCCATACGCCTATTTTTTTATTCTTTAAAGTGAATATTATGTAATTAGTATATTTTCAAATTACACCACAAAGATAATCAGAAATATAGCTATTATGCGTATTTTATGCTGAATCATGCGTATTTCATCCAAAAATAGTACACTCAATCACCCAGGTAATTTATTTTTATTATCAAATTATTATCTATGGAAAATTGACGAAAATAGTCGCTGATAGTATAATCAAAGGGTTAATTTATTTCGTACAAAGTAGAATTCCATGAATCACCAAATTATGACCATCCGCCAACTTGCAGATCGTGCCGGCGTCACACAACGCACCATTCGGTATTACACTGACGAAGGCCTGATTGACGCACCTGTTGACAAAGTACGCTTGCCCCGTTACACCGATCGCCATCTTTTGCAACTGCAAGCAGCAGCGCACCTTAAAGCTGGGTATCTCCCTTTGCGTGTCATCCGCGCCCGATTGGCAGGCCTTGGTGATGAAGAACTCCGTGAAATTGTTGCAAGTGTGCCACAGCCCGTCGCAGCGATTGTGGCAAATACAAGCATGCATGAAATAGAATCCAGCCATACGGTCGGGCTAGTAATAAGCGGCAGTAATGTCGCCCTCAATGACGGTACCGACCCCGAAGAAACA
>CALQBW020000239.1 GCA_943328915.2 Singulisphaera sp. GP187
ATTTTAAAATTAGCTGGTTTTTGCTGAATAAATATTTAACAGTATTGTAATTTTGCCCGTTTTAAATCATGATCCCAATGAAGGAGGAAGTATGAAGGAGGAAGTATGAAGTACCCCCCACGTCATTCGATGCCGGTTGCCTGCAACCGTAGTCCCTGCATGACGCTATGTAATCACCGGGGGTGTAATTGCATGACCCCCGATGACGTAGGAAACATGAAGTAGGGGCGATTACGCTACGGCGCACATGTGCTGATTACAACAACAGGCACTGAATAGCTCATCGCCCGTATAATCACCGGGGGCGCCATGCAATGACTCTGCGTCCTCTGTGTGCCCTGTGCGAGCCCGTGTAATCACCCCACATGCTCAGGGCGCTCGGCCAACCAATCCGCCATGGTCGCCACCCGCGCAGGGTGGGCTTGCGAGCGCGCCAAAAAGCCTACGCCGTGTTGGGGCATCGGGTCTTGATCAGTCGGCTGATAGCGCAAATCGACGCTCCAGCGCACGTGATTGGAATTGTTGGGCGTGCTCATGTGCACACAACGATCGTTGAACAAAATCGCCGTGCCCGCACTGACCGGCAATGGTACTGCCGCCCGCTTGGCCTTGACCAATAGCTCGCCCGAAATTTCGTAATAACCCGTGCCCGAATAATCTTCTTGATGAAAATCATATACCTGGGCTTTGTGGGTGCGCGGCCACACCTGCAAACATCCATTTTCGAGTGTGGCATCGACCAGCGGAATCCACACCGTAATCACCGGATTGGAGTTGGCGTCAGGCCAATAACTCTTGTCTTGGTGCCACGGCACCGCGCCGGCCGCCACTTTGGGGACTTTTGGACGCACGTTATAGACTGGATTAGAAAAAATTTCGGGACCGATTAGTGACTCGACTGCATTGAGGATTTTGGGGTTGGTCATCAGTTCAAAATACCCGGGGATGCGATCGCGCCAACTACGGCCATATTTGAGAAACTCGGCGTCAGTCAGATGCCCAAATATTTTGGCCAAACGTAATTCAAATGGTTCAGTCGTATAGGTCTCTGTAATAAGCCCATCGGCAACAAGTTCGTCAGCAATTTGGTCTACTTTGATGCGCATGGCTTGACGGGCAGGCTCGAGCTCGGCGTCACTGAGCAGAGCCGGCAAAATGGCATAGCCTTCACGGTCATAAAAGGCTTTAGTAGCAGCATCAAGGGTGCCAATTTCGGTGGCGGCATGGAACGGCAGTGGGGTGCGGTAAGTCATCATTGACTCCTACAGAGCTATTTGGTGAAGCGGGCGTTGCTCGTATCATAACATATGCGTGTCCATCACCCAATATTGCGCGTATCAATAGACTACAATCTACATTCAGGCTAGAATGATGAGGAACAACCATCACGCTGTTTTCGTCCATTGTTCATCACATTGTGGCACAAACACACGCTATTTGATTCGCGTCTGCCGCTACAATGTGTTATTGATGGAACATCATTATGCGGAACACACTCAAGAAAAGGAAGTATCCCAATGTCGATGTCTCGTCGTGAATTAAATCGTCTGCTGGTCTATGGATTTGGGAGTGCATTGCTTGCTGCCTGTGGAAGTGAAGGAAGTATCATCGGTGACGAGCTCCGTGGTGCAGCGGCGACTGCCACGCGCACTCGCAGCAAAACCATGACCGCCAGCAAAACGCTCACCCCCAGCAAAACACGCACCAGCACCCGCACATCGACGGCAAGCAAAACCCTCACCCCTAGTAAAACCCTTACACCTAGTGTCACCGCCCAAGCGCTCCACGCACTTGGGTTTGAGTATTTCCCTGATTTGGTGAGTACCCGCAGTGACAACACCTATTTGTATGTCGAGTCACGGGGATTACCGCGCCACAACATGATGGTGGGCATTACCAGCTGGCAACGGCAGGTACCGTTGGCACAACCGTACTATGGTAGCAAAGCCTGGCAGATTCCGTTTAATCCCACGCCTGCCGTCAATCCCATCTCGGCCCGCACTGCCTTGTATAGCGGTGCTATTGCGCTCGCCGTCAACGGCGTACCGATTTTCAATGCCCTCAACAATCGCGGCGATGATGCCTTTTTGGCAGGAGAGCTCGACCAATGGGGCGGTCACGCCGGCAAAGCCGACGACTACCACTACCACGTTGCCCCGCTCCACTTGCAAGCACTCATCGGGTCAGACAAACCAATCGCCTACGCCCTCGATGGCTATGCCATCTATGGGCTACTAGAGGTCGACGGCAGCAAGCCCACTGGACTCGATGCCTATAATGGGCACATCGGACCCAACGGCATCTATCACTACCATGCCTCAAACACCTATCCCTATATCAATGGCGGCATGTATGGCAAGGTGACGGTTGTCAGCGACCAAATCGAACCCCAACCCATCCTCAAACCAGTCCGTCCTCCCCAAGACCCGCTCGCAGGCGCCGTCATCACCGGATTTGAGCGAGCAAGTGCCACACAGTACAGTCTGACGTACACGCTCAATGGCTCTACCTATACCGTGTCGTATACCCAGAACTCGTCGACAGTGGCGATGCACTTCCACGACCAAGACGGCGACCGCGATGTCTCGTATACCCTGCAATCAGACCAGATTCCGGCCACCCCATTACCTACTGTGGGCACGACCACCCTACCCACCAGCGCATCCCAAGCAACAGCCACCAAAACGACCACCAAAACCGCTACCCCCAGTTCCGCTAGTGCCACACCCGTCGCCAGCACAGGGATATTTACGCTGAGCAGTTCAGCCGTGGCCAACGGCGGTGCCTTGCCGGTGACCTATACGTGTGATGGCGCATCACAATCACCACCGCTGGCCTGGAGCAATACTCCGGCCGGCACCAAGAGTTTTGCACTCGTCATGCACCATGTGGCACCAGATGCCACCCACTGGTATTGGACGGTCTACAACATCCCGGCCACCACCACTGCAATCCCCGCCAATAACAGCACCATTGGCACCTATGGCAGCAACAGCGTCAACCCCAATTTGGCGTATGCGCCACCCTGCTCGCAAGGACCTGGGCTCAAAACCTATATTTTCACCTTGTATGCCTTGTCGGCTGCGCCGGTGTTTGCGGCGGGCGCCAGTGTCACTCGCGATAGTCTGCTCACGGCCATCGCAGACCGTACCCTCGCATCGTCGGCACTTACCGTAACTTATACCCGCTAAATAACGAGTAAGGGGAATTACTCCACGGCGCACGCACTGATTGTGGTTACGAGATGTATCGGGGCGCCGTGGACAATTGCCCGGGTGCTCCGTACATCCGCAATCGTTGTGTCGTCGTCGCAGTCGTCG
>CALQBW020000240.1 GCA_943328915.2 Singulisphaera sp. GP187
CTTCCTTCACAAGAATAAACTTCTGTGGCAATTACTGGGTTCTATAAGGGCGTATGGTACAATATTATCACTTATGCGGATTATACCATACCGCCTCAGTAGGAGTGTATAACGCAGTGTTCAATTTGGTTGGTCGTCGTATCGATCGCTACAAAATACAAGCAGAAATTGGTCGTGGCGGCATGGCGCGGGTCTATCGTGCCCTTGACACTATTTTGGGTCGTCAAGTTGCCCTCAAAGTACTTTCACCTCAACTAGCAAATGATCCCGAATTTTCAGCACGCTTCCGACGAGAAGGAAAAATCGTCGCAGGGTTGCAACACCCACATATCGTCACGTTATTTGATGTTGGCGAATCAGACGGCATTCAATACCTCGCAATGGATTATATCGATGGACGTAGCGTGTATGCGGTCATTCGCGAACGGGACGCCCTCCCCGGCGAAACAGTCGCAATTATCATCCGCGCTGTAGCGTCAGCACTCGATTATGCCCATAGTCGCGGTGCCATTCATCGTGACATCAAACCCCAAAATATTCTCATCGACACAAACGGGCGAATCATGCTCACCGACTTCGGAATTTCATTATCAAATGATGATGAATCGAGTCGCCTCACCCGTACTGGTTTATTCATGGGGACGCCCGAATACATGTCACCCGAACAAGTTTCTGGGAATACGGTTGATTATCGCACCGACCTCTATTCGTTGGCGATTACCGCATATGAAATGTTTTGTGGTGAAATCCCTTTCCAGGGAAATACCCCTGATTTAATTGTCGCCCATGCGCAAAAATCACCTCCATCCCTCCCTACGTACCGTAATGGTTTGCCTGACGCACTTATTGATGTCCTCGCCAAATCCCTCTCAAAAGATCCAGTTGATCGGTACCAAAGTGGGTTGGCATTTAGTTTGGCTATCGATACGGCTTTTGCAGAATTACCCACCAATACCATTTCGTCAGCATTAGTGGCCGGACTTGCGCAACCACGCAATTCATCACACAAAGCAACGCGTGCGATCGAATCTGATGATGGTTTCACTACCGACTCAGACATAGCAACTGCCCCAACACATAATCTTGTGACACTGCCCCGGCGGCGTAACGTGCCTGAAGCGCGCAGCAATGTACCCAAACGCCCTTTCATTCGGACCCAGACAATTCCGCTTAATTTCATCTTACCCATAGGGATTGGCTTAATTGTGACGTTTTTGATACTCATCGGCACCACCTTTTCAGGATCCCAATCGGTAAGTTCTGCAACGCCTACCGCAACCAATACACCAAGTGTTACACTGGTTGCAACCGAAACAAACATCCCTATTGCCACGAATCAACCATTTATTATTATCAATACAGAAACCAGTGTCATCGTTCCACCGAATCCCAAACCTACGAAACCAAAAAAGACGCCTTCTCCAAATTCAATTGTGAGTACGAATACTGCAACAATTGAAGCGACCACAACTGCTTCAAATACACCACCAAGTACAGCAACGTTTACCATCGTGCCAACGATGTCGACCACCCCAAGTAAGACGGTCACCCTGAGTATCACCAAAACGGCTATCAGCACGAATACCACGGCACCGACGGTCACTGCAAGTACTGTTCCCACCCTGACCGCATCAGCGATCCCCAGCCCAACCCCAATTCCAGCGACTGCAACGACCGCTCCCACCATAACACCACCATGATCACCCTCCCCGGTTTACTCCAGGTGCGCCTCCGTGCCGCATTACATCAACACCCAAGTCGTGATTGGCGTACTGCTGCGCAAGAATTGAGTGCGCGTTATCGGGGCACCCGCGACGGCACACCCCTCATTCGCACAGCTATTGATGCCCTTGCCTATAGTGCGATGTTGATGCCAGCAACGTTTGCCCAAATAAGCGGTGCACTCCGGCAAACCATTCAACGCGCACCCCAACGCTATGGGACCCTCCTCGATATTGGCAGTGGTCCCGGGACGGCGAGTTGGGTCGTACAAGAACTTTTGCCCGAATTAACCGCCATCACAGCCATTGAACGCGACCCGTATTTGCAAAATATTGCCCAAATGCTCGCTGGCGACAGTCAATTACCCCCCACAACCTACCGTAACCAAGACATTACTACATGCCCCGATTGGCAACCGCACGACATCGTCATCATTGCGCATGTACTCAACGAATTATCACCCGCAGCACAACATGCCGTTATTGCAAAAGCTTGGCGTGCTACTACTCAGGTGTTGCTGATTATCGAACCAGGCGCCGCAGATTTCGCACCTATCATCCAAACAGCCCGAACCCAACTCATCCAAGTCGGTGGTACGGTTGTCGCCCCCTGCACTCACCAAGGGATCTGTCAATTGCAAAATGCATGGTGTCACTTTGGCCAAAAAGTGGCTCGCCCCGACTTCCAACGGCTCGCCCGTGGTGCTGAAATGGCATGGGAAGAGGCCAAATACAGTTTTGTGGCAATCAGTCGCGAACCAATAGCGCAACACGGTCACCGCATCATGCATGACCCACAACGTGCCAAAGGGTACATTGATGTGGTAGGATGTGATTACACCGGTGTCCACACGTATCGCATACCTAAACGCGACACACTTCGCTATAACGCATTGCGACATGCGACCTGGGGCAATTGGATAGCACTTACAACAAAGGAAGAATCATGACCACCACTGCCGTTGGCATCATCGGGTGCGGCAACATTAGTAGCATCTACCTCAAAAACCTGCATCAGCGCTTCCGCGGGATTACCGTTGCCGCCGTGGCCGACATCGATGTGGAGCGCGCCCAAGCCCGCGCCGCCGAATTCGGCGTCGCCAAAGGGTGTAGCGTCGCAGAATTGTTGGCCGATCCGGCAATTTCGATTGTTATCAATCTCACCATCCCCGCTGCGCACGGCGAAGTCGCCCTGCAAGCCATCGCCGCCGGCAAATCGGTCTACAACGAAAAACCCCTCGCCGTCGCTCGTGCCGACGCTCAAAAAATGCTTAGCGACGCCAAAGCCAAAGGCGTGCGCGTCGGTGGCGCGCCTGACACTTTCCTTGGAGCCGGTTTACAAACCTGTCGCAAACTCATCGATGATGGCTGGATTGGTCAGCCCATCGGCGCGACTGCCTTTATGATGGGTCGTGGTCCCGAAGCCTGGCACCCCAACCCCCACTTTTTTTACCAGCCCGGCGCCGGTCCCATGTTTGACATGGGTCCCTATTACTTGACCGCCTTGGCTAC
>CALQBW020000241.1 GCA_943328915.2 Singulisphaera sp. GP187
GCCAGCCTGCTGTGGGTGCTCCCCGAAGGGCGCAGCGAGGCCTTGCGGAGCTGGCGCTGGATAATCGTCGAGCCCATCATCTGGTTTTTGCTGATCCGCACCGCAATCCAATCACAGTGCGTCACCACCCAAACGCTGATTCGCGTGCTGGTTGCCAGTGGCGCCGTCGTGGCCGGCCTCGGCCTCTTGCAGTATGTCGGGCTCGACCTGGTGCCATGGCTCGGGAGCAAACGGGCCTTTAGTGACAATATCGTGGCCGTAGACAATGTCCGCCGCGTGGCGTCGGTCTATGGCCACCCCAATAACCTCGGCTTATTCCTCGAACGCGTCTGGCCCTTTGCGTTGCTGGGCATCATGGTGCCCGCCTGGCGCACGCGCGGGAGCTGGCCGGTGCTGGTATTGTGTGCCATCGGGTTGGTACTGTCGTTTTCACGCGGAGCGTGGTTGGCAGCCGTCCTTGCCAGCGCGCTGTTGGTGCTGGTCAATCGCGGCGCGCAACTCCTCCGCCAAAAGCCGTGGCTCATGCTTATCGCCGTTTCTGCTGGCTTGGCGGTAGCCGCCGGCGCATTGCTGGCGCGGGGCACCAACGTCGGTAGCCTCGATGCGCGCGTCTTGTTTTGGCACGAAAGTATCACGTGGCTCCAGCAACGCCCGTGGGGGCTCGGTTTGGGGCAATTTTATTTTTATCACAACCCCGAATACGGACATAGCATCATCGACCCGTCGCTGATCGGCACCAGCGAGCAATACGCTGCCCATCCCCACAACCTCATTCTCGACCTCTGGCTCAACCTCGGGCCGTGGGGATTGATTGTGGTGGGGGTGTTGGTGGTGCGGGCCTGGCGCCAGAGTATCTTGGCACCGCACGCTTCGTGGCCAGCGATTACGGCGGGGATTGTGGTGGTGGCAACAGTGGCGCACGGCGTTATTGACCAGTTTTTCTTCGTCACCGATCTGATTTATTGCTTTTGGCTCTGTTTGGTGCTGATTGCGGTTGACAGGGAACCTCCCACACCGCTATAATGACCGCAGTACAGGACGGCAGATACTTGCTCAACCCCGCCAGGGCCGAGAGGCAGCAACGGTAGGCGAGTTCCTCTGGGTGTTCTGTACTGCTTTTTATTTTTTTAAAAACACCCCTGCGCAGACGTGAATAACCATCAAACACCCATACGCAAGCGCACAGTTCGTGAACACTAATCGTTCATCGTGCTCCTGACATTTTTCACCTACCCCACCAACAATTTTTACGTATCGCCTCGCACCAATGCAATCGCTTGGCGCCCCAGCACACAAATATCATGGGCGATTTCGGGTGACGCCAATTCATCCCAGCTGACCCAGCGGGCGCCATTGGTTTCGCGCGCCGACGGCGACAACGTCCCCGCCACCACCGTGGCCACATATATCAAATCAATATGTTGATGGCCTGGGGTGATATTTTCAAGCAAGATACAGTGCGGTTGCGGCAACACCAGCACATCACCGAGGGGGGTGGCAGTGGTACACAACCCGACTTCGAGTCCTGTTTCTTCACGGACTTCACGCACCGCCGCATCGTGGGGTAATTCGTGCGGGTCGATGTGCCCGCCTGGTGGCAACCACATTGCCAGTTTGCGGTGGAGCAACAACAACGTTTTATCGGCATCGACCACAAAGGTGGTGGCCGTAAAATCACGCGTAATCTGCGGGGTATCAGCCATCGCTTCGCAACCTTCTGCTATCACGTTTCGTCAAGCCATGGTAGCATACAGGTAATTGATTGGTGTGTGGCATACAAAAGGAGCGTGTTTGCGTGGCTGAACCATCGTTAGAGCTCATCCAGCGCGCCCAGCGCGGTGAACGCGATGCCCTCGAACAACTCGTTATCAGTCAAAAACAGTACATCTACAGCATCGCCATGACGATTTTGCATCACCCAGACGATGCCGAAGACCTGACCCAAACGGCCTTTATCCGACTCTTCCGGTCGATTCATCAATACAACGGCGACAGCAAATTCACCACCTGGCTCTATCGGTTAGTGATTAACTTGGGACGCGACGAATTACGCTCGCGCCGCCGCAAGGTCCCGATAATCAACCCGATTGCCACCGATGACGACGAGCTCGATCCCGTGACGTTGATTCGCGACACCAACAGTTCGCGAGACCCACAGACATCGCTCGAGCACAACGAAACGCGGCGGATTTTGGTAGCGGCACTGGCCCAACTCGATGACCAATACCGGCTAAGCCTGACCATGCTCTATTTCGATGACATGAAGTATTCCGACATCGCCGAAATCCTCGACATCCCGCTCAATACGGTCAAAAGTCACATTCGCCGTGGCAAAGAGCGCCTGCGTGAGATTTTGGAAGGTCAGCATATCGACGAGCAGCGCAATTAATCCTTCGCAACCGGATGATTCCGTTCACCTACTTATTCACTAGGCGCTGACTGTTTTTACCACCATGGGGGTCCAATTATGCAACACTGTGACGACATTTGCACCCAAATCGCCATCGGCGAACGCACCGATCCCGTCGTACAAACCCATCTCGAAAGCTGTAGTGCCTGCCGTTCGTACGCCACAGCGATGGCGGCGCTCGACCAACGTGTCGGCACATTGGTGCGCCATACGCCGTCAGCCACATTGACCCTGCAACTACTCGCAATCGCTGCCGACCACGCGATGCCGACAGCGCGCCGACGCCCGCCGTGGTGGGGGTCACTGGTCGTGTTTGCGATTGGCGTGGTAGCGCTCGGGTTTTCGATCCTTGTTTCTGCCGAAATCGTAGTGCTTTTTTCGGGTTCATACGGCTTTGGCGCCTATGCCCAACAAATCAGGGCATTACCACAAACCGGCTATACCTGGCTAGTGAGCTGGTCGCCCGTGCTCCAAACGGTAATCAGCAAGCTCGACACTATGCGCGTGCAACTGGTGGGGGTTTTGGTGGTGGCCTTGATGCTGTTTGGCTATACCAATCAACGGGGCAAACGGATGCGGTGGTAGGGCGTCGAATTCATGCCGCAAAGCCGTGGATTTACACTTTCACTTCCAATGATTAAAGCAATCAAAACTAGCACTAGATTCACGCCATTTCCTGCCTCGCCTGCACCATGACCATCGGTGTGCCGAGTCGTAATGTAACCCTCCCCCCAAAAAATTCATCCCCAAAAATTTTTGCATCGGACAAATGGTTTGTGCTATACTGCTTTTGCGTTGCTAGATTGTGTAATGGTAGC
>CALQBW020000242.1 GCA_943328915.2 Singulisphaera sp. GP187
CGGCAAAACCGTTGGCGCCGCAACTTCAAATGACTAAATCCACACAAAAAAGTGGATTAAATTACCAACATTTAGTATACCGATTGTCGTGGCTGATGTCAAACCCAATTGCAAACATCGCAATCAATAATTAATCAGAGAACCACATACCTTGACAGCCGATGCTTCATTATACTACAATATTTCAACCCTTGGGGGGCAACGGAATTAATGAAATGGAGTAATACAAATGGGTAACGTCGTCAATATTAGTGATGCCGAGTTCGATGCAAAAGTACTTCAATCAGATACACCAGTGTTGGTTGATTTTTGGGCTCCTTGGTGTGGTCCTTGCCGGGCAGTTGCTCCGATTCTCGAAGAATTGGCCGGAGAATTTAGCGGGAAAGTCCAAGTAATAAAGGTCAACACAGATGAATCATCAAAGTATGCTGCGCAATTTGGCGTGCAAGCAATCCCCACGATGATTTTCTTCAAGGGGGGTAAAGAAGTTCAACGTGTGATTGGGGTGAAGCCTAAGTCAGAACTGAAGCGTGATTTTGAAACCATTGCCAATTCCTGATAGAAGCTTGCCTGAACAGTCTTTTCATCTCCGTGATGACGTGCGCAACGAAGTTGTCAAACGCCTGAATCGTGTTGAATCCCAAATTCGCGATGTGCAATTGACACTTAGTGATGACCACGATGCGATTATTGAAATGAAGGCTTTTCGTGGTGTGATTTTGCGGATTACCACTGCATTGTCTGAACAATTTGATTTCGATGCCTTCGGGGGCAGTGGCCACTTCGCTGCTGAAGAAGCTGAAAAGTTGTTAACACGATTGCGCGCATCGAGTTAAATTTAAGAAACCACTCCCCGTAAAACTACACTCTACGGGGAGTGGTTTCTTATTGGGCAAAAGCGACACTCACTGATTGTAAATTGACTATTCATGGCGATACACCGAATCCACTTCTTGCCAACGAATCATTTTGGCTAACAAGCGATCGGCGAGGCTGGGGAAGCATGCACTCCCCCAGAGGAGTAAGCGGTCTTGCCATCGCGTATACAGGACGCGTGGGTGGTGCGTGAGCGCATAGATGATTCGATTGGCAACCTGGCTGGCGGGGATGCCGACAGAACGTGTACGTCTGATTTCATTGTTTTGCCCCAAGCGATGGCTAAAAAAATCGCTTTGGACGGTGCCAGGGCGCACTACTGTCAGGTTAATCCCACTGCCTAGTAATTCTATCTGTAGGGCGTCACAAAGGCGCTCGAGGGCTCCTTTGCTGGCGGCATAGCCGCCGCTATAGGGCAACGCATGGACGCCAACCACCGATGAAATCACTACAATTGCCCCTGATTTGTTTGCCATAAAATGCGGTAATACGGCCTGAATACCTGACAATACACCACCCACATTGACATTCATACAGCGCAGGACGTCATCCCACTGCAACTGAGCTACGGGCATGCTTAGTCCTATTCCAGCGTTACACACTATGGCATCAATACGTCCAAAGGTGGCAATGGCCAGCGCCACTACGGCAGGCATAGTGGCAGGATCACTGATGTCGCCGGCGTAGATGGCGTGCTCACCGGGCAGGGTGTGTTGCAGTTTCAGCAAGCGTTCGTGACGGCGGGCTACGCAGATGACATGGGCGCCGAGGTGGGCGAGGGTCGTGGCACAGGCCTGCCCAATGCCGGCACTCGCGCCGGTGACGATAATCACGGCATTGTTTATGAGCACGGGAGCTCTTTTCGGGTGACAGTGGCTGACACGGTCATTGTAGACCATTTAAGAGCGCAAATGCTGCGCATACACGCCAATTAATTGATCCATCGAGGCTTGCCAACTTTGCTGTGCTGCATATCTAATTGCGTTTTGGGCGATGGTCTGGCGTAATTCACTATTGTCACGCAGGAGGGTCACGACATTGACGAGTCCGTCTGGTTGGTTGGGGTCATAGACGAGGCTGTTTTCGTTGTGGCGCAAGGTTTCTTGGAGCCCACCGACAAAAGGTGCAACCACGGGTAAGCCGCAGGCCATCGCTTCGACGGGGGCCAGACCAAAGGTCTCGCTTTGGGATGGAAACACAAAAATATCGGCGGCGTTGTAGGCGTCTATCAACTCTTCACCTTGCAGGATGCCGGTAAAGTGAGCATCGGTAGGGGCGAATTGGGCTTGGGTGATGGCTGATTCGGGTCCACCCCCCACCATTGCGAGTCGCACGCCGGGCATTTGGGTCAGGGGGATAAGGGTGGCGATGTTTTTTTCGCGCGATAAACGCCCCACATACAAGGCAATCAGGTCATCGGGATGGCCGTTGCTGAGGCGAGCGCGCATGGCGTGGTTACGTGGTTTGGTGCGGAAGCGCTCGAGATCGATGCCGCGGCGCCAATGCTGGCCACGCTTGATGCCACCGGCGGTGATTTGGGCCAAGGCGTGGCGGGAGGGGGCGAGGGTGAGCAAGGCGCGGTTGTGCCACATTCGAAAGAATGCCCAGGCGATGGATAAACCCCAGGCACCAGCGTATTGCGTGACATAATGATGGATATCCATGTGGACGGAGGCAATCAAAGGCACGTTGCCTATTTTGGCCATAACTACGCCCGCAGTGCCGATAAAGGTGGGGTTCATGACATGAATTATTTGTGGCTGAAATGCTTTGATTGCGCGTACGGCTGCTGGAGTGGGTAAGCTACAGTAGAGCTCAGGATAGAGTGGGAAGCGTGGTCCCCAGGCGGGATAGACGGGATAGCCGAGTGCTTCGCTTGGTGCACTGGGTGGCCCAAAGATGATGACTTCGTGGCCATGGGCACGGAGATGGCGGAGCATTTGCAGGGTGATGGTGACGACACCATCGACTTTAGGCAGAAATGTTTCGGTGAAAATTGCAATGCGCATGTATGCTCATAGTTCAATCAAGATAGTAATTCACAATAGCATAAAATATTGTTTCGAAAGTAGGTGCCTTTGGGAATACCAAAATCAGAAGGCATAAAAAAATCCCACATGGTACAATTATCGAGCAAAACGCATTAAATTAGGGGGTGTGTGTTGGTATCAATGGGAAGAGTTTCGACATTTTTTCGTGAGTCATCACCGGCGGTAGTGCGAATTCTGGCACACAGTTTGCTGTTCGGGTTAGCAGCGAGTGTATCGGATGTGCTGTTTAATTTTTATTTACATAGCCTTGGGTACGGTAATGAAGTTGCCGGCCAAATGAA
>CALQBW020000243.1 GCA_943328915.2 Singulisphaera sp. GP187
TGGTGCCGACGTTGATGTGTGGCTTGTTTCGCTCAAACTTCTGTTTACCCATGACTCCTCATGCCTCCACATTTACCAACGTAAACATTTATACACGAATTCAAAAGAAGACTACCCGCGACGCTTGGTGATAATTTCTTGTGCCAAATGATCGGGTAGCGGTTGATAGAATGCAAATTCCATCGACGACGTGGCACGTCCTTGGGTTGATGATCGCAGTTCAGTCGTATAACCAAACATACTCCCCAATGGCACAAAGGCACGTACAACCTGCGCATTACCGCGAGCTTCCATACCTTCGACTTGACCACGGCGACTGTTGAGATCACCCAACACCGTACCCAAGAAGTCATCCGGGGTGACTACTTCGACTTTCATCACTGGTTCGAGGATCTGAGGACCGGCTTTTCTGACGCCGTCCTTCAAACCCATCGACGCCGCAATTTTGAACGCCATTTCTGACGAGTCAACATCGTGGTACGAGCCATCATAGAGCGTTACCTTGAGGTCGACGACCTGATAACCAGCCATCACCCCACCTGACATCGCTTCTTTGACGCCCGCTTCAACTGCTGGGACATATTCACGAGGAATGGTGCCACCAACAATGCCATTGACGAACTCGAATCCTTGACCACGTGGTAATGGCTCTAAGGTCAACTTAACGTGACCATACTGCCCTTTACCACCCGACTGTCGGACGAATTTGCTGTCAATGTCGGTCGTTTGCGTGATTGATTCACGGTAGGCAACCTGGGGCTTCCCTTGGCTGGCTTCTACCTTGTATTCGCGGCGCATACGGTCAACAATGACTTCGAGGTGCAACTCACCCATCCCGGCGATAATCGTTTGACCAGTTTCGTGGTCAGTGAATACGCGGAAGGTCGGGTCTTCTTCGGCCAATTTACTCAACGCCAGGCCCATCTTATCTTGATCAGCCTTGGTCTTGGGTTCGATGGCCAACTGAATAACCGGTTCGGGGAAGCGAATCGTCTCGAGCAAAATCGGGCTTTCGGGGTCACAAATAGTATCACCAGTGAAGCTTTGCTTGGGGCCAACCATGGCGGCAATGTCGCCCGAATAGACTTCCTTGATTTCTTCACGGTGATTTGCATGCATTTGGATCAAACGACCAGCACGTTCACGGTTGCCACGAGTAGTGTTCAACACATAATTGCCGGCTTCCATTTTGCCCGAATACACGCGGAAATATGCAAGCTTCCCCACGAATGGGTCGGCTACAATTTTGAACACTAATGCCGTGAACGGTTCGCTGTCATCCGCATTACGGACAATCAACTGTGCGCTTTCGGAATCAATATCCACACCCGGTGCCACACCACGCATTGGTGGGATATCGAGTGGTGAAGGCAAGTAGTAAATAACGCAGTCGAGCATGCGTTGCACACCCTTGTTACGCAATGCAGCACCGCACAACACCGGAACCAATTCGTTGGCCAACGTTGCCTTACGCAACGCAACCCGCAATTGTTCGGCATCGGGGATTTTACCTTCGAGATACAAGACCGTCAGCTCATCGTCCGTTTCAGAAATACGTTCGATCATTTCGACGCGCATCTGTTCGGCTTTGGCCAAAAACTCTGCAGGGATTTCGACCCATTCTTCTTTGCGGCCTAAATCGTCAGTATACAAACATGCCTTGAATTCAATCAAGTCAATGATGCCACGGAAGCGATCTTCTGCACCAATCGGCATTTGAATGCAGACTGGCTTGGCTCCCAAACGGTCGATAATCATTTCGACGGTGCGCTCAAAATTTGCACCTGTGCGATCCATTTTGTTGACAAAACAGATACGCGGGACGCGATATTTGTCAGCCTGGCGCCACACGGTTTCAGATTGTGGCTCCACACCAGCAACCGCATCAAATACAACTACGCCACCGTCAAGCACACGCAATGAACGTTCTACCTCAGCGGTAAAGTCCACGTGGCCTGGGGTGTCGATGATGTTGATACGGTAATTCACGCCATTGACTTCCCATGCAGCGGTAGTCGCAGCAGCGGTAATCGTGATACCACGTTCGCGCTCTTGCTCCATCCAGTCCATGGTGGCAGTACCTTCGTGCACTTCACCGATTTTGTAGGTACGACCGGTATAATAAAGGATACGCTCCGTCGTCGTCGTCTTACCCGCATCAATGTGCGCAATAATACCGATATTTCGGTAGCGTTCTAACGGTGTTTCGCGCGGCATAACCCTTACCTACTCCTTGCATCGCTCATGCGACAATGTTCGTTACGAACTAGAATCGACCATAATGCGAGAAGGCGCGGTTGGCTTCAGCCATCCGTTGCACATCTTCGCGACGTTTAATGGTCGTACCGGTATTGTTGAATGCGTCCACTAATTCCAACGCTAAGCGTTCGATCATTGGCTTGCCGCCACGTCCACGGGCAGACATTAACAACCAGCGAATCGCCAACGACAATCGGCGTTCAGCTTTGACTTCTACCGGCACCTGATACGTGGCACCACCTACGCGGCGGGGCTTGACTTCAATGACTGGTCCGGCGTTGCGCAAGGCACCATCCATGACTTCCATTGGGGTCTTCTTCAATCGCTCAGCTGCCAACTCGAGCGCACCGTAGACAATCGTCTCGGCAATGCTCTTTTTTCCACGCATCATCGTCTTGTTTACCAGTTGCGTCACAATCACGCTGCTGTAACGCGCATCCGGTAACATTTCACGCTTGATAGTCTTGCCACGTCGGGGCATATCGACCTCTCAACCTAAAACTACTCACTCGTACGAGTGCTACTTCTTCTTGGCTGGCGCGGCAACATTCTTCTTCGTGCCGTACTTCGAACGTCCTTGCTTACGATTTGCGACGCCTTGGGCGTCCAATGTGCCACGCACAATGTGATAGCGCACACCCGGCAAATCCTTCACACGACCGCCACGAATCAACACTACCGAGTGCTCTTGCAGATTGTGACCTTCACCCGGGATGTAAGCCGTAACTTCCAGACCGTTTGACAACCGCACCCGCGCGATTTTACGCAATGCTGAATTTGGCTTCTTTGGCGTCATTGTACGCACCTGCGTACAGACCCCTCGCTTGAACGGCGAACCGCTCCCCCGCGTCAATTTCCCCTTCAACACATTGTAGTTGAAGCGAAGTGCCGGCGCCTTTACCTTGCGCTCGACCGGTTTGCGCGGCTTTCGAA
>CALQBW020000244.1 GCA_943328915.2 Singulisphaera sp. GP187
CCCAATGATATGCAATATGGTGTTGCATTTTTATATTGACAGAAGCCCTATTCGTACGAATAGGGCTTCTGTCAATATAAAAATGCAACACCATATTGCATATCATTGGGAAGGTAATGGTTGCCATTTTCCTTGTTCTTTTTTGATTTTTTGATATACACCTTGGAGTGCAATAAATGTCGGGCGCGGGCTCCAATCAGGGTTTAGAATGGCGTACGACGCTTGTTCTGCAAGTGGGTTGCCTGATTGTCCCCATAGCACAGCGAAATTGAGATTCCACAAAAACATAACGCCAATCCACGACCGTCCTGTTTGATCACGATATTTTTTGTACACCATGTTCGTCGCATCTACGGTGAATTGGGCTTGATCTTGGAAAGAAACATTGTTGCCATATTCATAGCCAGGCGTATTGTTTTGGGTAGCCCAACCATATTCAGTTAACCAAATTTGTTTTTCTGCGAGACCGGAATCGACCATTATTTTACGTATTTGTTCTACATGACGAAAATAATGACTTTGATGATTATTCCAGCCGACTGGGTTGCCCGGTTTTTTGGGCCATAGTGTGTCAGGAGGATTTGCAGCAGCACCTGGATGCACACCTTGGGCATCGAAGTAATCTTTGATGATTCCGTTCTTATATGCATAGAGACTTTTTAAAAATTTTTCGTCATCCATAGCAATATTGACATCATTGACACCCGTTGACGAAGGGGCTGCGGCAATAACATATGTATAGGGTCGCGCAGTTTTGATACGACGATACGCTTCCATCAACATTTCGGCATAATTCGCCACCGATTGATCATCGACACGTCCACCATTTTCGACCGCAAGATTTGGTTCATTCCAAATCTCTACTGCGGTAATCAAACCGCCATAACGGGCAATCATGTTGGCAACTAAATTGCCAAATGGTTTGGGGTCAGTTGGCATTCCATGTTTCGGTTCGTAAAAATCTGGGGCTTGCACAATACTAATCATTAATTTGACATTGAATCCTGCCGTGTCCTGAATGATTTTGTCCACTTCATCCCAATAATAGACACCAGGCGAAGCCTCGATATCTTTCCAATGTATTTGTTGGCGCACCCAATCAAACCCTGCAATTTGCGCCAGGGTCAATACGCGATTGCGATCGGTATAAAACAAGTGCGAAACGACGCCAAATTCGACTTCATCGATACGCGGAAAAGCACCTAATGATGTCAGTTGTGAATCAATTTGATTAGACGTATTTCCTTGCACAATCAGCCCGTTTGCACTTTTGGTAGGTATGGCGGGAGGCGGTGAAATTTTGCTTGGCGAAGCACATCCTACGCAAATCACACATATCCAAATGTACAAAAGCAAACGTTTGGGCATTATTTCACTCAACAATAATTGTTGAATCCGTCAACAAAGAGGCATCACGTGCCACCGTAGTGTTGTGCACTCGTACAAATAACGACGAATTTGCTGCTTCACGGTTATACCCATCTGCATCAAAAACTGCAACCCCCACTCGATATAAACCAGGCTTCACCCCGAGCGGGGGAATCGTTGCCGTAATTAAATGGGTGCCATGTGCAAACAACCGAGCATCACCCTTTAGATATTCGTTTTCGAGAAGCGGTACACTATCGGCAGCGCTAATCAAACGCACCCTGATTCTGCCATTGAATTCTGGTGCGGTAACGGTTATTTCGGCGCGAATTTGGAGTGGGGTTTGGACATCCCATTCTGATTCGATACTATTGGCAATCGCCAAGGTTTTGACACGCACAGATTCAGAAATTAATACATACGGATTGGTAATACGTTGAATAGTCCCCGCCGGCACCGCAGTCGCCCTTGCAAATGCATCTAGTGTTGAATATTCGGCGTATGCTTCAGAAACTTGGGCAATTGGGCCATCGTGGCGAATTCCACCGTTATCCAACCATATTCCACGTGTTGCAATACGGTGCATCGCGGCGGCATTGTGTGCCACGATCAAAATAGTCGTTCCTTGTTTGCCGAGCTCTTCGATACGATTGAGACATTTTTGTTGAAAAGTAGCATCACCCACCGACAATCCCTCATCTGCGATCAACACATCAGGACGCATGGCAAAAGCACTCGCGAATGCCAACCGTTGATACATTCCCGAAGAATACACCTTAACCGGCTGGCTGATATATTCACCAATATCGGCAAAAGCTTCGATCTCGTCAAATAATTGTGCGACTTCACTACGCGGCATACCCATCAACGCACCGTAAAAATAAATATTTTCTCTACCTGTCATTTCAGGGTGAAAACCAATGCCTAGTTCAAGTAATGACGAAATTCGGCCACGCACGGTAATTTCACCACTATCTGGGACCAAAATTCGACTGATGAGTTTTAGTAACGTACTTTTTCCCGCACCATTATTCCCAATCAGAGCGACACGTTCACCTGCAGAGACCGACAGGGATACATTGTCTATTACATTGCGCAATAATACCTGACTGCTCGGGATGGCGTTTTGGCGCGACGTCCACCACTGTTGCCACGGCGCAATGCTCCGACCGCGAGAAAAAGATTTTGATATATGGGACAAACGAATTACCGTATCTGTCATCACATTTTCTCACTAATATAATCATGAACCCGTCTGAACAACCAGTATCCCAGTCCCAAGAAACACATGGCAATAAGCAACGAGCGCACCATTGATTCGCTTGCCGGAATACCTGGAGTCGGAAAAAATCCCTGCATTACTGGCTGACCATATAATATCTCACGGTAATATTCTACAAATGAGGCCATTGGGTTACACCAACGCAATACCCGTGCCAAACTGCTACTAATTCCATTTAGTGAATAAACAATCGGTGTCAAAAAGAACCACACTTGTAAAAAAATACCAACGAAATGAATTACATCGAGGGAATATACCGCTAAAGCAGTCAAAAACAGCGCGAGGCCTAACACAAAAATCGTGTGCACCAATAAAATAATCGGCAAATACGCAATTGTCCAAGGAAGACTAAATGTTCCTTGTACGACATAGCGAATAATACATTGGAAAATAATCAGGATTGGCAACGATAATAAAAAATTCACCATACTAGTAAGCACACTAGCTATTGGCAAAACTTCACGAGGAAAGTAGGTTTGACGTACCAATGGCGCATTATCATTAATACTCCGCA
>CALQBW020000245.1 GCA_943328915.2 Singulisphaera sp. GP187
ACTGCTCAAGTACGCCGTGGCGAGATTGTGATTGTCAAGCCGGGCGAACGCATTCCCGTCGATGGGGTGCTGGTGAGCGGCAATACAACGATTGACGAAAGTATGTTGACGGGTGAAAGCCTGCCCGTCGGGCGTGGTTTTGGCGAGCGTGTAATTGGCGCCTCAATCAACCTTACTGCCGAGATTCAGCTCCGGGCAGAAGCGATTGGCAGCGATAGTGTGTTGGCGCAATTGGTACGGCTGGTTCGTCAAGCCCAAGGCAGTCGCGCTCCCGTGCAACAGCTGGTCGATCAAATATCGGCGATTTTTGTGCCGGTGATTATCGTGTTGGCGCTCCTCACGTTTGGAGTGTGGTGGTTGGTGCTCGGCGTTCCCCTTACCGATGCATTGATGTTTGGCGTGGCCGTGCTCGTGATTGCCTGCCCGTGTGCGCTTGGACTCGCCACACCCACCGCCATCATGGTGGCGAGTGGGGTTGGTGCTCGTCATGGTGTGCTCATCAAAGGAGCTGCGGCGCTTGAGCGTTTGGCGCAGGTGCGGATTGTGGCGTTTGACAAAACGGGCACACTCACCGAAGGTCGCCCCCGCGTTCAGGAAATTGTTGCGGTCGGAGATGAAAACACCCTCCTCGCCTTGGCTGCTGCTGTGGCTGCAGGGAGTACCCACCCCCTGTCACAAGCAATTGCTGTAGCAGCTGGTGAGCGTAAATTAGTCATCCCCGCTGCCCGTGAGCGCCATGATTTGGCTGGACGTGGTGCCGATGCAGTGATTGCTGATCAACATATCGTCATCGGGAACCTCACTGCAATGCAAGAAGTCGGTGTGGATGTGACACCGTTGCATGATGCGATTGAGCGGTTACAAGCTGCTGGTCAAAGCATCGTCGTAGTGGCAGTCGCTGGACACGTGCAAGGAGTGCTTGGATTGCGCGATCAAATTCGCCCCGAAGCACCGGCGGTGATTGCCCAATTACAGGCAAAAGGGGTGCGGACGGTGATGATTTCGGGTGACAATCAGACAACCGCCAAGCGGATTGCCGCAGATCTGGGGATTAGCGAAGTCGTAGCCAATGTGCTTCCTGCCGCCAAAGTCGATGTGGTGGTGGCACTCCAGACGCAGGGCGTGGTGGCCATGGTAGGTGACGGCATCAACGATGCCCCAGCGTTGGCCCGTGCCGATGTAGGTATTGCGATGGGCAGCGGCACAGATGTCGCCATCGAAACCGCCGATGCCATCGTGATGCGCAACGATTTGTCGTTGGTGGCGCTGGCGATGCGATTGGGAAAAGCGACACTCGCAACCATCCGCTGGAATCTATTTTGGGCCTTTGGCTACAACGTTATCGGCATCCCATTGGCGGCCGGGGTATTGTACCCGTGGTGGGGCATTCAGCTCAGCCCGATTGTGGCCGCTGGTGCCATGGCCTGTAGCTCAGTGTTTGTGGTCACCAATTCGTTGCGATTACGGCGGTTCCGCGATTAGTAAGTAGCGCCATGAATAGTTTTTTTGTAATCAAACAAAAGAGGATACGATGAAGCAGTTACGTTGGTTGGGGATGGTGATGGTGGCAATGGTGTTGATTGGCTGTGCAAATAACACAGGTACTGTAGTCCCAACAGGTCATGACATGTCGTCAATGAACAATGATACCCCGTATGACGCACTGTTTATTGATAGTATGATTGTGCACCACCAAGGCGCAATTACAATGGCACAAGAAGCGTTGGAGAAAGCCCAGCACACGGAATTAAAGACGTTTGCCCAAAACGTAATCATTGTCCAAAATGGTGAAATAACCCAAATGCAAAAATGGCGACAAGATTGGTACCCGAAACTGGCAATTAGTGTTGGCACCGGCATGGATATGGGCGATATGATCGTTACTCAAGATGACCGCTTTAGTTATGATGTGCGCTGGATTAATTCAATGATTTCGCATCATCAAGCCGCTGTCATCATGGCGAAAGAAGCATTGACCAAAGCCGAACACCCAGATATCAAAAACATCGCTCAAGCAATCCATGCCCAAACAGCCGAAATCAGCCAGCTCGAAACATGGCGTGATCAGTGGCGCTAAATGGTTAGTGTGTGCGTCCGGTGAATTGGTCCATGGTGTGATAGACACCAAACCATTCACCCACAATCACATCAAACCAACGAGTCGGTAGGATCCCTCGCAATAATGGCAAAAGATTCACGATCCACGGTAACCGCAACATCGAGCGGTTGCCGTGGATTGCGTTGGCAATCTGCTTCACCACATGATCTGGTTTGAGGATGGGGATGATGGGTGAGCGCACCCCGGCAAACATCCCCGTGTCGATGTAATAGGGCATGACGGTGGTGACCTGTACACTACTTTTGATTTGGGCTAACTCTATGCGCAACGATTCAGACCAGCCCGTAACCGCCCATTTGCTGGCACAATAGACCGACATCCGGGGATTGGCCAGCAGGCTGGCAGCGGACGAAATATTGACGATATGCCCGCGATTCCGCGCTATCATCCCCGGTAGTACCTCGCGCGTGATGTGCATTAGGGCGGTAGTGTTGACCGCCATTTCGTTGTCGATATCCGCATGACTATGCTCATAAAAAGGCTTCCCTACCACAATCCCGGCGTTGTTGACCAGAATGTCGACGGTAATGCCACTAGCGGTCATCGTTGCGAGGGTCTGTTGGATTTGGGCGACTTTGGTGACATCGACGGTGTACCCGTGGACCGAATGCCCATTGGCTTTGAGATCTGCAACGACTTGGGCAATTGCCGCCTGATTGATATCCCAAATAATGAATTGTGTGGCACCGCGGGCGAGTAATTGCTTCCCCAGCAATAGCCCGATACCCGAGGCTCCGCCGGTAATGAGCACGGTGGCGTTGGGAATGGTTGTCATAACAAAAATCCTTGTGGTCATTGGTGAATTGGGGTGGATGAAGCGATTTTTGCACACTATTGCAGATTATACAAATCGCGTGAGGAGCAGCTTCTTTATCTCGCACAGAGGACGCAGGGACCACGGAGGCATCCCCCCAGCGTCATTTCATGGGCGCGATAGTGCCTGTACAATCTCCGAGCAGTGGCGTATATCCGTTCATTTCTCGAACACCGCACACCGCATTCTGCATTTTCAATTTTCA
>CALQBW020000246.1 GCA_943328915.2 Singulisphaera sp. GP187
GTGTCGTTTTGGGAAGTATTTACCAACATCCGTGTGATCCGTTGGTCTGAAGCGAGAGTTGTATTCCCTATGGCTGGATTTTGCCAATGAAGATTGGTTTTACCAGCGGAAACTTTGCCTGATAAATCCGTGCGGAAACCGATTACCCACCAGCCAGCCCCGGCATGTGGCCAGTGAATTTGCCAAGTGGCTTTGCTCCATCGCAAGGCATTGCCCATGGCGGGTTGCCATGGACGTGGTTCCGATGGCCAGAAGCCATCAAGATAAGGTGCATCATAGTCACGCATGCCTGTATGCGGGTCGCCGCCCACTGGGAGTGTTAGAACCGCAGGGGGCGAAATGAGCACAGCAATACTCATGCCTATCCAAACGGTAATCCATACAACGGTCAAGGCGATTGGTTGCTTCCAAAATTGAATATTTGGCATACACTCTTTTCACCATCATTGTCAAATTTGCGTGTTTGTTTTATCAGACGTTGAAATCACTGCGCTGGGATAGTTCACGGTGAAAGAGTTCAGCATAAATTCCTTGGTGAGTAACTAGTTCATCGTGCGTACCATATTCTACCAAGCGTCCGTTATCAAGTACCACAATCGCATCAAGGTGGCGTACGGCAGATATTTTTTGGCTGACCATAATTGTGGTTTTGCCTGCCCGGAATTGACTAACACCTTGGACTATATCATATGCAGTGCGTGCATCTATATTCGATAACGCATCATCAAATAACATAATTGGCGCTTCGGTGATTAACGCACGCGCGATCCCAAGACGTTGTTTTTGACCACCAGATAACATGGTGCCGCGTTCACCAACCAAGGTTTCGATGCCATTGGATAATTGATCAATGTCTCGATCGAGACATGACACAGCTAATGCTAGCTTTAATTGGGCATCAGTGGCATGAGGCACGCCTAGCTTGACGTTTTCTTTCAGCGTCATACTAAATAACATGTGTTCTTGGGGCACATATGCTAACCCGCTCCGTAAAGTGGCAATATCAATTGTTTTGGCATCTTGACCATCAAACAACACTTGTCCACTATCGGGGTCACGCAGGCGCAACAGCAAACTCAGTAAGCTACTTTTGCCCGCACCAGTCAAGCCGACTACGCCAATGTGTTGACCGCGCCGGATTGTTAAATCTATGTCGCTGAGCAAATAATGGTTGTCTTGTTGCCAATTAATTTTCTTTAATTCAATATCACCGAGTGGCACATGATGCGGGGCATTAATCGCGTTTTTGACTTGGGGCGCGCGTTGCAAAACTGCACCGATGCGACCTGCAGCTGCATTGCCTTGTTGCAGACGCTCAAATGCGTTACTGAGCTGATTAGCAGCATTGCTCAATAATCCGAGGTAGACAATAAATTGGACATATTGCCCAATTGTTAAATTTTTGTCGATAATTAAGATTGCACCATACGCTACAACTGCGGTGGCTGCCAATCGTACGACGAGCTGCGGCAAAGGTGATATCGCACTGGAAAAAAGCACGAATCGAATTGATTCATCTGCATATTCATTACTTAATTTGCGAAATGCTTCGCTGCTTGGTTCCTCAAGGGTATAGGCCGCAATGGTGCGTTGGGCAGATACATGTTCTTGGGCAAAAGACGAAATTTTGGCGAGGCGCTGTTGCACCAAATCAAAAGACCGCTCAACCAATGACCCCAACCGAGTTTGGGCATACAAACTCAAGATTAACATAACAATTGTCACAACGGCTAACGGCACACTGGTCAATGCCATCAACCCACACCCAATAAACAATAAAAAAACAGCATTGATTGCCATTTGGAAACCAGCGCTGTAAAACCGCCAAATATAAATAAAGTCACTCGAAGCGCGTGATAATAAATCACCCGTTCCAAACGAAGCTTGAGTCGTGCGGTCAAATGTCAATATGTGTTTATACAAATCTTGTGCCATGGTATAACTTACGCCGGCGGCCATTGTACCGGTGAGCATCCGTAATAAATAGCGGAACACGGCTAGGATGATCGTCAGTGTAATGATCATCAAGGAGTATTTGGCGAGTTGCCATTGGTCGATATGGGTGAGCAGTGCATCGATCGCATACCCAAGGACTACTGGATTAAACGCACTCGCTGTTGCACCTAAAAACGCATAAAATGTCCCTAGGATGAGCAACCCACGATACGGACGTCCGTACGGTAATAATACCCGTAGGCCAGATTGATTTTCCATGATTCCGTTATGCCTTTGTTATGCCCGCGCGGCGAAATGTGGCCAAATGATACGTGCAGTCAAATACAAACTCATTACCACATAATAAACGATATATGACAATGAAATTACTAACAACCATGGATTCGGAGTGGGCATTTGCCACAAGGTAATACCATAAATAATCGTACTGAGTGTCGTGTAAATCAACGTTATGCGACGAAACATGATTGTGCGTGAAGGGTAAATATAGCGGATTGGGATAAATACCAGAACCGAACAGATAATCACTATCATCGTTACGGTGTCGGCATCTAATCCCATTACAACGGCATAGAATGCAATAATGTTCCAATAGCTGGGGAAACCGAGGAAGAAATGATCTTCGGCTACTACATGATAATCATCGGTTTTGGCATCCACACGACAAAACTGATAGGCAGACGCAATCAACGGTAACATTGCTACTAACTGTCCGTTGAGTCCAGGTGGAAAAAACCCGTTTTGCCAGAGTAATACCACTGGTGCAAATACATAGGTCAAATAATCTACGATATCGTCAAGCCTGCGTCCATCAAACCAAGGTACGGTTTCACTTACTTTGAAGCGTCGCGCCAATGTACCATCGGTACTATCAATAAATACCGCGGCAAATCCGTACCACAAAGCCATGACTGGATGTCCGTGAATGGATTCCATAATCATGAGCATTGCGAGAATAGCACCAAATGCGGTATAAATATGAACTGCTACACCGGCGAAAGGTACCCACCAAGAGCGTTGTCGCTCAATCATGCGACGTTCCTCTCTGAAAAGACATCGTTCCTTAACACTAACTATACCATTACTTGAAGAGATTATCATCTATGTACGTGCCTCAATTCGACCTGGCTTTTCCTGTTGCA
>CALQBW020000247.1 GCA_943328915.2 Singulisphaera sp. GP187
CGTGAGCAAGCCGGTTTGCTGTTGCACGGTCAAGCAAACATCGTGTATCACAAACCAATGTTGCGCTTGGTAGAGGGCTTGCGCCAGGTCGTTCCGTCAGGTATTGATGCATTTTTCTTTAGTAATAGTGGTGCCGAAGCGGTCGAAGGCGCCCTCAAACTAGCCCGTCACGCCACGGGCCGTACCGACGTGATTGTGTTCGACGGTGGTTTCCATGGCCGTACCGCCGGCACCATGGCCTTGACCACCAGCAAAGGTAAATACCGCAGTGGCTATGCGCCCTTGCCGTCAGGGGTGCATGTGGCGCCTTATGCTTACTGTTACAACTGTGCCATCGCCAAAGCGGCCGGCCGCAATACGGCAGACATGTCGGCAGGGGCGCCGGCTGACAGTGGCTGCTGTGGTGATCCGTTGCGGCGCGTCGAACATATTTTGCACGCCAACACCACCCCCGACGATGTGGCGGCGATTTTGATCGAGCCGGTGTTGGGTGAGGGTGGCTACGTGATGCCGCCGGCGTCGTTTATCCGCGGGCTACGGGCGATTTGCGACAAATACGGCATCATGTTGATTGCCGACGAAGTCCAAACTGGTTTCGGCCGCACGGGGAAGTTTTTTGCAATGGAACACTACGGCGTCACCGCCGATATCATCGTAGCCGCCAAAGGCTTGGCATCGGGCTTACCGTTGTCGGCCGTGATGACCCGCCAAGAGATCATGCAAAAATGGCATGCCGGCACCCACGGCGGTACCTATGGTGGTAATGCCTTGGCGTGTGCGGCAGCGGTGGCCACCCTCGAGGTGATTATCGAAGAACGTTTGGTCGAAAACGCCGCTGCCATGGGCGTCGTGCTCAAGGGTGAATTGAGTGAACTACAACAAAGCAACCCCTTGATTGGTGATGTGCGTGGGGCGGGCTTGATGATTGGGGTGGAATTAATCGACGAGGCGGGTGCCCCCAATGCGGCCTTGGCCAAACGGACTATTGCTGCCTGCCGCGAAATAGGCTTGTTGGTGATTACCTGTGGCACCTATGACAACGTGGTGCGCTTCATTCCACCCTTGGTCGTCAATGATGATCAGATTCATACCGCCGTGGGGATTTTCCGTGAGGCGTTGGTGTAAATAAAAAAGCGCAGGGGTGTTGCGATCGCAACACCCCTCATTTTTGTTGAATGGGCACGGCACGGAGACCGTTGGCCGCACCCCGCGTGATTACAACCCGCGTTCGCGTTTGATTAGCGCCATGTCGGCATCGACCATCATGGTCACCAATTGTTCAAACGTCACCTCGCGGCTCCAGCCCAATTGTTGTTTGGCTTTGCTGGGGTCCCCCACCAATAAATCGACTTCGGCGGGGCGATAAAAGCGCTCGTCGATCACGACGTGCTTGCTGTAGTCGAGGCCCACATGGCCAAAAGCGATTTCGCAGAAGCGGCGTACCGAGTAAGTTTCGCCGGTCGACACCACATAATCGTCGGGTTTGGCCTGTTGGAGCATTAAATACATGGCTCGTACATAGTCTTTGGCAAAGCCCCAGTCGCGCTTGGCGTCCAGATTACCGAGGCGCAATTCTTTGTCGATGCCCAACTTGATGCGGGCCACGCCGTTGGTGATTTTGCGGGTCACAAATTCGAGGCCGCGGCGCGGGCTTTCGTGGTTAAACAAAATCCCACTACAGGCATACATGTCGTAGCTTTCGCGGTAATTGACCGTAATCCAGTGCCCGTACAATTTGGCCACACCGTAGGGCGAGCGCGGGTAAAATGGCGTGCTTTCGCTTTGGGGCACAGCCTGGACCTTGCCAAACATTTCGGACGAGCTGGCCTGATAAAACCGGATGCCGGGATCAACCACCCGAATCGCATCGAGCATGCGCGTCACACCGAGCCCGGTTACTTCACCGGTAAAGACCGGCTGGCTGAACGACGTCTGCACAAAGCTCTGGGCGGCCAGATTGTAGACTTCGCTGGGGCGATGTTCGCGCAACATGTTGATTAGCGATACTTCGTCGAGCAAATCGGCGGTAGCAAAGGTGACGTCGTCTTGGATATGGCGGATGCGTTCGAAGTTGACAGTGCTGGAGCGGCGAATCATGCCGATGACGTCGTAGCCCAGTTCGAGCAGGTATTCGGCCAAATATGAGCCGTCTTGACCGGTGATACCGGTAATCAAGGCACGTTTGCGTGTCATTCTTTTTCCTTTTGGCATACAATTACTATAGTGTGTTATACCATGAAGCATAGTGGTTTTCTGCTAAGTCAATTAGCGCTGAAGTGATGGTTGTATGACGAGTGACGCCGAATCCTTTGGCAAACGTATCGCCCACCTGCGCCAACAGCGCGGCTGGACCCAAGAACGCCTGGCCGAGCGCCTAGCCGTCTCGCGGGTGGCGGTGTCGCACATCGAAATGGGCCTGAGCATCCCCAGCGAACGCACGGTGGTGCTGCTGGCGGGCCTGTTTGATACCGAGCCGCATCTGCTGGTGGCGGGCAGTAATTACCCCGACGCCAAACGCGAGCGCTTACCCAGTGTGGCGAGCCGCTATACCGCCGCCGAACAGTTGCGGGCGGTGCTGGCCGCCGATTTGGCCTGGCTGGCCGCCGGCTATACCCGCCCCGAGCTCCGCCCCCAGTGGCTGACCCGCCTCTATGCCGCCATGCACGCATGCCAAGACTCCCACGAATTGGCTATTTTGCGTGAGCTCGAAGCCTTGGTTGTCAAAAAGATGGTGTGAGCTCCCCCCTCAACGTCATGTTATGCCCCCACTCCCATGTTATTCTTTTTGGAAAAAAACTACCGGCGCGGTCGGTGAATAAACGACTGATACGATTGTTCGGTGCGCACCCCCCCAACGTCATTCCATGCCGGTTGCGTGGTGAATTCGAGGTACGAGGCATGCCTCGCACGTACGATTGTGGGCAACCGGCGTGGAATCTCCGTACCACACCGTATGAGCAGCGGGGAATGAGCCTACCGACCCCAACGTCATTCCATGGAGGTTGTGTACAACCGACGTGGAATCTCCGTACCACACCGTATGTGCAGCGGGGAGTGAGTCTACCGACCCC
>CALQBW020000248.1 GCA_943328915.2 Singulisphaera sp. GP187
CCGGGCAATTGCTGGGTTGCAAATGAAAGGAATGGAACGCCTAATTCCCGCAAAATCGGATCAAGCACCGCATCAGGACTTACGTCGAGGTTTATCGCCATTACCGGATGAGTGTCGGCACTGCGTAGAATTACAAAATCAATAGATTTGTGTGCGATGCGACTCCACCGTGGGTCGCGCCATTCCGCTCCACGCCGCAAATTTCGTACGGTGATGAGGCGATTGACTGCCATCCCCACAGTAAAGGCATACCCCGCCGGCAAAATATCTTGGAGCACGAGCGCAAATTGTTGTGCGGTAGAGTCAAACAGCATCGTGACTGCTAGATAATTACGATTGCGGGAATTAGACTGAGACCCGTCCGCTGATTCAGCTCGGCGCAACCGGAGCCACAGCCCCCATAACATTAGCGAAAATCCAGTACTGGCTAATAGGATAACCAGTCCATACAACAGAAGTCGCATTTATTCACCTCTTGGTAGCGATATACTATTATCATACGATGTGGTCATTTATATGTACAGAAGTGGGAAGAATCATGAGCGAAACCACCCTTACCATTGATATTTTTAGTGATATCGTCTGCCCGTGGTGCGTCATCGGTGGCGTACGCCTCGAAAAAGCCCTCGCGCAACGCCCCGAATTGACCGTCACCCGCACTTGGCACACCTACATGCTCAACCCCACTCAGCCTGCCGGCGTGCGCTGGGCAGAATACGCATTGCAACGCTTTGGTGGTGCTGCCAAAGTCAAAGAAATCTTTGGGCATGTCACTAGCGTAGCCGCCAGCGAAGGCATCACTTTTGATTATGACAACGTGGCTACTGCCGCCAATACCCGCGACTGCCACCGCTTACTCCTGCTTGCTAGCGAATACGCACAAACTTGGCCGCTGGCGACCGCCCTCTACAACGCCTACTTCCGCGATGGCGTCGACCTCAACGACCAACAAGCCTTGACCAGCCTGGCGGTGGGCGCCGGCTTACCCGCCGAACGCGTCGCCGCCACTTTGGCCAGCGACGACTATAGCGCCGACGTCGATCAATCGATGGCCACCGCCCAACGCCTCAATATCAGCGGCGTGCCTTTTTTTATTTTCAATCAGCGCATTGCGGTGTCGGGGGCCCAACCGACCGAGATTATGCTCAAGGCCTTGGATGCTGCGAGTGGGGTGATAGACATCCAATCGTAGTGGGCAATTTCATACATTTTCAATAACGCTTAGCCCTCTTGACAATGACGCAAGAGGGTTTTGTCATCATTTTGTAATTTAATATTACGTAACACGTATTTTATTGCACTATAGTAACGTCATTAGCCTTTATAAGAGCATCCTGTGTAAACGTACTTGCAATTACGTGCATAATGCGGTTTTGATTTTCGCTCCCAGCACAGCAATTCATGCGGCAAGTAGTAATTCGTTGGATTAATTTTTTGCCGTTGCCTATTATTGAAATAAAAATCAATCAGATACGCAACAAGCCTGCTCGTTTATTTTGATGGTATCAGGTATTGTCATATGAATAATCTAGAAAGGTGATTTCTATGCGAATAGCATTAATTCTGGTGAGTATCTTGTGTGCATTTAGTGTGATTGCAAATTTTGGTATTGGATACTATGGGTTCACCCTCTATCAAAAAAATCAGGCAATTGACCTTAAATTAATCAGCGTAAATACACAAGTGGAGGAAAAATCATCACAGATCAAAACGCTGAATGAAACTATTTCTAGCACAAAAACTCAATTAAAAACACTGAATGATACTATTTCTGACACAAAAACTCAATTACTTGATGCCAATAATAAAGTACAAACACAAACACGAGAAATTGCAAATTTATCCAAAGATAAGGATAAATTAGATTCACTCATGTGTCCAACCCAAATTAGCGACGAAGCGTTAGCAGGTAAAGTCACCAGAGACCAAGTAAGTCGTACTATTCAAACTTTTTTTGAAGATAGATACAACAGAATAATGAACGATGTAAAATATTCAGGCACACTGTACTCTAACAAAAAGGATTTTCAGATGGATGTTTATTACACATCAAAATTCGATCAAAAAAATTATAAGGATTCCATTACCATCACATACACACGGTTCACAGACGAATACCTATATAAAGCTGAAAATGACAGTGTCGCTATTGTAACGTCAACGAGCTGTATTTACTATATGGCTACTCCGTAAAAGGAAGTTCAGGTAACCATGGATTAGATTACCATGCTAATACGCGAAATTAACGTCCATGAAAATTTGTATTGCAATGCAATCTTAATGAACGTCCCTGATTACATTAGCGGCGTACCTTTTTTTATTTTCAATCAGCGCATTGCGGTGTCGGGGGCCCAACCGACCGAGATTATGCTCAAGGCCTTGGATGCTGCGAGTGGGGTGATAGACATCCAATCGTAGTGGGCAATCCGTATTAAAATAAAAGAGGAAAATTTACGGTTAGGAAATCCGATCATGGCATTGAGTCCGCTCGCCCAAACCACCCTGCCCACGCGCCACGGCGTCTTCCAGCTGGCCGTATTTGCTGGTGACAACGTGGTGTTGTGGGTCGGCGAT
Source organism: Singulisphaera sp. GP187 (assembly GCA_943328915.2). Taxonomy (GTDB): domain Bacteria; phylum Chloroflexota; class Chloroflexia; order Chloroflexales; family Roseiflexaceae; genus UBA965. The sequence goes on from CALQBW020000248.1 coordinate 2,575, forward strand.
ATTGCCACCCAGGCCCCGCTTATCCGGCTGCACTCCGAATGCCTAACCGGCGATGTGTTTGGTTCACAAAAATGTGACTGTGGCGAACAACTCGAGGCCGCCATGCAACGCATCCATGCCGATGGCTGTGGCATGCTGTTGTACCTGCGCCAAGAAGGGCGCGGGATTGGCCTGGTCAACAAAATCAAAGCCTACGCATTGCAAGCAACCGGCCTCGACACCGTCGATGCCAACCGCGCCCTCGGGCTCCCCGACGACATGCGCGATTACACGCTGGCCCTGCAAATGCTCCAGTACTTTGGCGTAACGCAAGTGCGACTGCTCACCAACAACCCCAGCAAAATCAATGCGTTGACCAGCAACGGCATCCAGGTGGTCAGTCGCGAAGCAATCCAAATGGTGGCCAACAGCGTCAACCACGACTATTTAATCACCAAAAAAACGCGCATGGGGCATTTGTTTACCGAC
>CALQBW020000249.1 GCA_943328915.2 Singulisphaera sp. GP187
AAGCAAATCGAAACGAAGAACGAAAGTAGGCGCAACGATGCTCCCCCCTAATTACCATGAGCGAGTTTATGCTGGTGTGCTCGGCAAAATCATTGGTGTCTATCTGGGTCGCCCGTTTGAAGGGTGGAGCTACGATCGTATTATGGCTGAACTCGGTGAAATCAACTACTACGTCCATGCCCAGCGTGGGATGCCGTTGATTGTCGCCGATGATGATATTACCGGCACCTTTACTTTTTTGCGCGCCATCCCTGACCATGGTGGTACCGCAAATCTTACTGCCGCCCAAATCGGCCAGACATGGCTCAATTACCTCATCGAAGAACGGACGATTTTGTGGTGGGGTGGCATGGGGAATTCCACTGAGCATACTGCCTATATGCGCCTCAAAAACGGTATTCCTGCACCCCGTAGCGGCTCAATCGCCCTCAATACCAAAGTGGTAGCCGAACAAATCGGCTCGCAGATTTTTATTGATGGCTGGGCCATGGTGGCTCCCGGTGACCCTGCATTAGCTGCTGATTTGGCGTACAAAGCCGCCAGTGTTAGCCACGATGGCGAGGCGATTTATGGGGCACAAGTGATTGCGGCAATGGAGGCACAAGCCTTTGTCGAGCCTGATTTACAAAAACTCCTCGATTGCGCCTTGACATTTATCCCCCGTGACAGCGTGATTGCCCGCCAGATCGCCGATATGCGTGAATGGCACGATGAATTCCCAGATTGGCGCCAAACCCGCCTCGAGATTGTAAAGAAATACGGCTATGACAAATTTGGCGGCAATTGCCACATGGTGCCCAACCATGCCTTGATCCATCTCGGGTTGTTGTATGGTGGTGATGATCTGCAAAAAGCTTTGATGATTACCAATACTGCCGGCTGGGATACCGACTGCAATTCGGCCAATGTCGGTTGTTTGTTGGGTATCAAAAACGGACTCGCCATGTTTGATGCTGGTCCCGACTGGCGTGGCCCGGTTGCTGACCGCCTTTATCTGCCGACGGCAGATGGTGGGCGTGCGATTAGCGACGCCCTCACCGAGAGTTTTCATGTCATCAATATGGGGCGCGCGTTGCACCAGCTTGCCCCTGTCGCCCCCAAAAACGGCGCACGCTTTCATTTTGCGTTGCCAGGCGCGGTGCAAGGTTTTGTCCCTGACGAAACTCCCCAGAGCAATGGTGTGGCCTCCATTAATCACGTCATGAGCTACAACGGCGTTGATTCACCTGCCTTGGCGATCAATTACCAACGGGTAGCCTTGGGGCGGAATGCCGTGGCAACCACAATGACCTTTATTCCCCCCGAGGGTATCGACACGCGAAGCTCTTATCAGATTCTGGCGTCGCCGACGCTTTATAGTGGCCAAACCGTGACTGCAGTGCTGGCTGCTGACGCCCACAATGGACAACCGATTACCGCTCAGTTGATTGTGCGCATCTACGGCACGGATGATGCTATCGAAACAATTAGTGGCCCAGTTGTAGAATTAGCGGCTGGTACCACAGCCCCGCTCCAGTGGCAAATCCCTGATACGCACGGTGCGCCGATTATGGCCGTAGGTGTGCAAATTGCCAGCACTACCCGTGCGGATGGCACGTTGTATGTCGATTATTTGACGTGGAGTGGTAGTCCGACTGTCACGTTTACGCGCCCTGCCCATGCCGGCAAACTATGGCGCCGGGCTTGGGTCGATGCCAGTGATCAATGGGATCCGCAGTGGCCTGAATCGTTTCGTTTTGCCCAAAACAGCGGCACAGGGATGATTAGCCAAGGGACGGCGGATTGGGTTGATTACCGCGCTACTGCGACAATTACGCCCCATCTGATCGCGCATGGTGGTTTGGCGGTGCGAGTGCAGGGGTTGCGTCGTTATTATGCGCTTGAATTTCAGGCTGGAGGAAGCGTTGCATTGATTAAACAATATGATGATGTGACGACGGTACTGGCCCAACAGGCGTGTGATTGGCAACCCGAACAGACGTATGTGTTCCAAATCAACATTCGTGGCAATCAAATCACGGCGCTGGTTGCGGGAATTACGTTGACGGCGGATGACCAGACGTTGCGACACGGTGGGGTGGGTCTGGTGTGTGCTGAAGGGCGGATTGCATGTGCGGTTGTCACCGTAACCGCATAAAAAATAACATCCCCTTCCTCGGGTAGCGTCACCAGAGAGGGTTGAAATTCCAGTGATATATCTGTTGCACGTTCCGTAAATTGAATTGAAGGCCTCTGTATTAACAAACCGCTTTGAGGAATAAGTCAACGTGCGCTTCGATGCGCGCACTATCGGGGAGCTTGGGTTCGTCTGGTTGTAACAATCCATCAGTCAACACATACGAGGCAATTGGTCCGATAAACAGTCGCGCCACCACCTCTGTATCTGCGACTTTGATGATTCCTTGCTGGTACGCTAACCCAAAAAAATGCATTGCAATTGCTAAGCCCATTGTTGGTCCGTTTTGGCGAAAAATATCAAGTAATTTTGGGAAATGCGGCATCTCACCAATCACAATCCGTAACAACGCCACATAGTTTGACGTCAGCATCTGTTGCATCGTCATAGTTATAAAGGTCACTAAGACAATCCGGAGTTCTCTTTGTGTCTGTATCGGCAATGTATCTTGATTTGCATTCGTGAAACGTTCGATACCTAATTGATTGAATGTCGACTGGACAACAGCGCCAAATAATGCTTCTTTATGAGTAAAATGCGTGTAGAGCGTTGGCTTAGATACATCTGCGGCTGCTCTGATAGATTCCATATTAGTCCGTTTATAGCCATTTGCGAGAAACAACGTTTGGGCCGCAACTAAAATCTGACTGCGCTTTTCAAGCCGCAACTGGCTATATCTGGCGGGAGTAGTTGAATTCACACGGTGCCCTTTTTGTTGTTGCAAAGCTAAACCGTTAGGTGTAGAATGTGCCCACATCTAAGTAAACTATATGGTTTAGTTTATCCTGAGTAGTCCTGTTCGTCAAGATGTGATGAGGCCGAAGTGGCGATATTACGACCAAGATGGCAGAAAATCCTACGTGAT
>CALQBW020000250.1 GCA_943328915.2 Singulisphaera sp. GP187
AGTGCGGTTCAGCGATGATGCAAACCAACGGGTTACCAGTATGGCTTTGTACGAGTGTGTTGCTTATGGTGAGTGTGATCGTTATGGTGATGCGCCGGCTGACACGGCGAACACGCACGATGCCACACGCTCGTGCTCATCGTGGCCGATTCGCTCAAGGATTCCGGGCAGCGCTTGCCGTTATACCAGAACCAGGGACGCTTACGCATCATTATGACGTCGTGGCGATGGTGTTGACCCCCACCGAACAACAATTTGCCACGGTGCTAAGCGACAGCCTCCCGACGGGGTATACCGTCATGGTTCAAGTTGCGCTACAACGCGTGGTAACGGTCCGCAACCGCCGTCGGGGGATACCGTGGCGCGACCCTCGTTGGAATCAGATTGCCCAAAAGTCCCTAGATTATGTCGTTATCCGCAGTGCCGACAGCAAAATCATCCTCGCCATCGAACTCGATGATGCAACGCACCTGCAAGCCAAACGCATTGATCGTGATGAATTACTTGACACAATTATGCGCGATGCAGGGGTTCCTTTTTTGCATGTACTCGTCCAAGCGCACTATGACCGCCAGGCTTTGCAGATGCAATTATTGGGGTATGTAGCAGCATAACCGCATCATCTCGCATGCTGGCCGTCTAGGATATAATCAAGCTATCTTCTGGATGATTAAAGGATATCGCCATGCAACTCCCCGATTTTCGGCCACGGCCCAAACTCGTGACCAAAACGACTGCTATTACCCGGCCGCGCTTCCCCGTCATCGATGCCCACAATCACCTCGGCCAATTTGGCGGAGGCTGGGACAAAAAACCCCTCACTCAGCTCATTGACGTGCTCGACCGCGCCGAAGTGCGACATTTCATCGATCTCGATGGCGGTTGGGGCGAAGAAATCCTCGATAATCACCTCGAATTATTTGCCCAGCGCGCCCCCGACCGCATTCGCGTCTTTGGGGGCGTCGATTGGGCACAATGGGCCCGCCACGGCGATGAATTTGGCATGTGGGCAGCCGAACGCTTCCAAGCCCAAGTTGCCCGCGGTGCCACCGGGCTCAAAATCTGGAAACCGTTTGGGTTGCATGTGCGCGATCAACACAACCACCTCGTGGCCGTCGATGATACCCGCCTCGACCCGTTATGGGCCATGGCGGGGCGACTCAATGTGCCGGTATTGGTGCATGTCGCCGACCCGGTAGCATTTTTTGACCCCGTCGATGCCTCCAACGAGCGCTGGGAAGAGCTCCACGCCCACCCCGATTGGCAATTCCCCAGCCCACCCTTCCCGGCCTTTTTGGATATCCTCGAGGCCTGCAAGCGCACCACCCAACGCTACCCTGGCACTGATTTTGTGATTGCGCATGTGGGCTGTTATGCCGAAAACCTCGATTGGGTCGCGCAATGGCTCGACGATTGCCCCAACGTCTCCATCGACTTCAGCGCCCGTATCGCCGAAGTGGGGCGCCAACCCTATAGCGCCCGTAAGTTTTTCATCCACTATGCCGACCGGATTTTGTTTGGCACCGACATGCCCGCCGATCTGGCGACCTACCAGATGTACTATCGATTTCTTGAAACTGACGACGAATACTTCCCCTATCACTTCGGCGACGTGCCCCCCCAAGGGCGCTGGAATATTTACGGGCTCTATTTGCCCGACGATGTGTTGCGCAAAATCTATTATCAAAACGCCGAACGGGTCATGTTGCGTCTACCCAAAGGAGTCTAGCCATGCGTGCTGTGGTATTTGACGGAACATTGCACCTCGATGCGCATCGCCCGGCGCCCACACCCCCCGCCAGCGAAGCGCTGGTCAAAGTCCAGATGGCCGGCATTTGCAATACCGACATCGAAATCACCCGCGGTTATAAAGGCTTTAATGGCATCCTCGGTCACGAATTCGTCGGCACAGTGGTGGCGTGTGCCGATGCACAATGGCTGGGCAAACGGGTGGTGGGCGAAATCAACGCCGCCTGTCGCGTCTGCCCCACCTGCCTGATAGGTGACGACCCGCACTGCCCCAACCGCACCACGCTGGGAATTTTTAACCGACCAGGTGCCATGGCCGACCTGGTCAGCATCCCCATCGATTGCCTGCACCACGTCCCCGACGACGTCAGTGATCGCCAAGCGGTCTTTACTGAGCCGTTGGCGGCCGCCCTCGAAATCATCCAACAGACCCATTTGCGTCCGAGCGACCGGGTCGCCATCGTGGGCGACGGCAAATTAGGCCTGTTGATTGCCCAAGTCTTGCGCTTGCCTGGCTGTGACGTGACGGTGGTGGGGCGCCATCCCGAGCGCTGGGAGTTGCTCCATCGCCAAAAAATCACCACCGTGGCGAGTACTGATGCACGTGGTTGGTATGACGTGGTGGTCGACGTCACCGGCAACCCGGACGGGCTCAAAACCGCCCGTAGCCTGATTCGTCCCCGTGGCCGGCTGGTGATGAAAAGTACCGTGGCTGCCGAAACCCAACTCGATTTGACCATGCTCGTAGTCGACGAAATCCAGCTGATTGGTTCGCGCTGTGGCCCTTTTGCCGCAGCCTTGCGCTTGTTGCAACGCGGGCTAATCGACACCGAGACGTTGATTCATGCCACCTATGCCCTCGACGATGCCATGCCCGCCTTTGCGGCCAGCCACAAAGCCCTCAAAGTGTTGTTGCAGATGTAACGGGTCTCGTTTGCCCATTTGAAAGGAAAAATAATGCCACTCGCTGATCAAAAAGCTCATTTATCACCTGTCTGGGCCCGCTATAACGACATCATCGTTGACCGCGGCGAAGGGGTGATGCTCTACGGTGACGATGGCCGCGCCTACTACGACTTTACCTGTGGGATTGGCGTCACCAACACCGGTCACTGCCACCCGCGGGTCGTGGCGGCGATTCGTGAGCAAGCCGGTTTGCTGTTGCACGGTCAAGCAAACATCGTGTATCACAAACCAATGTTGCGCTTGGTAGAGGGCTTGCGCCAGGTCGTTCCGTCAGGTATTGATGCATTTTTCTTTAGTAATAGTGGTGCCGAAGCGGTCGAAGG
>CALQBW020000251.1 GCA_943328915.2 Singulisphaera sp. GP187
ACTAGGATTTACTAGACTTCCAGTGGTAGTCGTGTAAGTTAGCTCGGGCAATGGAAATCCCGGCGCTACCACAATAGTAGGCCCTGATGATTGCCGAGTGATGATAATCCAACACATTCCCGAGATCAAAATGAACAAACTCATCCAATGAAATTGATAATTCATGCGTCGCATAGCACTACACGATCTTCCAAAATATACGCTTGGCTTTCGTCTGGGTGCCGGGCGACGACCCTGCCAGGGAGAACATCTTCGAACGCTGGCAACACCAGATAATTGGGGTGCCAAATAAAACCAGCCACCGCCACCATTGCAGTACGGAGCCCAGGCACAAGCATGCATGGGTGTAGGTGTGCGCCCATGGCAAATCCAGCTTGTTGGCGCGGTTCGTGAAGTAACGTGATACCATCGAGAACAAAACCGGGTTCGAAACAGCGCAAACCGCATCGTAAAGGAGGATCACCCATAGCTCGTTCGTGATTGCCCCGGATCAAAAGCATGTCAAGCCCGGCATGGTGTTGTCGCCATTGTACGAACGGATCAATAACTTCGGGCAAATAGTGTTTGCGCATATGAAACAAATCACCGAGTACAATGCATTGCGTCGCCGACGTAGACTCTACGACCTGCGTGAGTCGGTCTAACAGCGACGCCAATATCGATGCTTCGTTTTGATGATGTGGCAATGGTCGCCCAATATGGGCGTCTGCAATGACAACAGCACGTTGTGCAGGCCAAAAGAGTGCCCGCTGCGACAATAATTGCACTTCAATTAATGGTGCGATCGTAATTGTTGTCATAGTGTTGTTTGCATCGTCACAAAGGTACGCACAGTATTGGCGTGAATAGCAACACTGTCTGCGATGTCTTTTGCATAGCCTCCAGCCATCGTCACGACGCAAGGGACGCCAAATGAACGAATCATTTGGGCCACAAGCACATCACGCATAGCCAGACCCGCTTTGGTTAATTTGAGTCGACCCAAACTATCATCTTCATACGGATCAGCACCCGACACATAGATTACCAAATCAGGTCGTGAGACATGGAATACATGATCGAGGGCTGGACCTAATGTCATCAGATATTCGTCATCCGTGGTCCCATCTGGCAATGCAATATCACAATCACTCGCTACTTTGCGGAATGGGTAATTTTTGGCGCCATGCATCGAAAAGGTGTAACACCATTCGTGGTTTGCCATAATCTCGGCCGTGCCATTACCTTGATGAACATCAAGGTCAACCACAAGGACGCGTTTGACCAGCCGTAAAGTGTGCAGTTCAAATGCCGCCACTGCACTATCATTGAATACACAATATCCTTCGCCGTGCCCATAACACGCATGATGCGTGCCACCTGCGAGGCTTATTGCCACTCCGTCGCGCAACGCAAAATGGGCTGCAGTAACCGTTGCCCCAGCTGCGCGACGTGAACGCTCTACCATTTGCGGTGACCACGGGAAGCCAATCCTGCGGATCTCGGCCGCTGTTAATTCACCTTGCAGTATCTGTGCCACATAGCCAGCACTATGGGCACGCAAAAGTTGCGAATCAGTCGCTGCTGGTGGCTCGACTAAATTATGGCCGCCGATCCAATCTGATTGTTGGACATGTGTACGCAACATTCGATATTTTTGAATCGGGAACCGATGACCTTCAGGGATAGGTAATGTAAATTGATCCGTATAAAAAATCTGCATAAGACCCCACTTCTTTTTCTTATTATACCGTGAAAAAATAACGAAACAGATTATTTCAATAACGGATTATTTTATTCACAAAATACAAAAAATCATTTTAAATTTAATATTTTCATTAAAATATTTGTTATAATATTGTAGAACCATTCGGCTTTTTCATTGCGATACATAACTAATTGTTATTATCATCTACCGTTGCACAAGAGGAGGAGGCTTCTATGTCAAATCAATTTACCACAGTTACCCGGAATAGTTGGGGATCACGGATAGGCAATTCAATTGGTGGGTTTATTGTTGGTTTAATATTAATCCCTTTCTGTGTATGGGGATTGTGGAACAACGAAGGCACCCCGGACCTTTCGAAGCTTGCCAAATTATCTGTCATCGTACCGAGCGCTAGTGTAGATTCGAGCAAAGATGGCGTCTTCGCATCAATATCCGGCACACTCACCAGCAATGAAGAAATCGGCGATGAACCCTATATGGTACCAGGCGCGTATATCACCCTCGACCGCACTTCCGAAATATATGCGTGGAAACAATCCGAAGAATCACACGAAACAAAAGACTCAGTTGGCGGTGGATCTACCACAACCACCACCTACACGTATTCGAAAGAATGGACTTCTTCACCGGCAAATTCCAGCCAGTTCAAACAACCAAATGGGCACGAAAATCCCGCAAAATCAATCGAAAATGCCTCATATAAAGTCAGTGCCGCAACAATCGGCGCATATAATATCAATCCACAAACCATCACCCTTCCTGACGGTGAAAAAATTGATGTATCCCCAGTGGAAGGTATTGCAGGCTTTTTCAAAAATGGGAATTACTTGTACACCCGTGATGGCGCCAACAGCGAACCACAAATAGGTGACATGCGCATTTCATTTACTGCGCTCAAAAGCGGTATATCCGTAACTGCGTTGGGCAAAATCATGTCAGGATCGATTGAGTCATATTCCGACGACACATATGCGGAAGGCCAACGCACGTTACATCGTGTTTTTATCGGTTCACGCGACGACGCAATCACGCAACTCCATAATGAATACCTCTTATGGATTTGGATTTTCCGTGTCCTGGGAGTCCTTGGAATTTGGCTGGGCTTGATGTTGCTTGGCGGACCGATTATCAAAATTCTCGACGTCGTCGGTGTTATTGGGTCAGTAGCCGAAGGCGTCATGGGTTTTGTGAATTTCTTTGTGGCACTCGCTGTTGGAGGTACCACAATTATCGTCGGCATGTTATTCCACAATATCTATTTCTTAATCGCTACTATCTTATTGGTTATTGTTGGTGTA
>CALQBW020000252.1 GCA_943328915.2 Singulisphaera sp. GP187
ATGACCTCATACCTACCCTGCCATTTAGTTCGGAAGAACGCCAATTTGTGCGGGCAATTGTGGGGGCAAGCGAACGTCCATTGTCGTTCCAACAAATTCATGATTTGTTGCGCAATACGCGTAATCGGGGCGCTGATGGTGTTTCGCGGACCAATGAAGAATTGCGTTCATTGATCAAGCTTTCGATTAATTCAGGCGAATTGCAACGAATTGGTCGTGGCAATCGGGTGAGTTATCGGATAGCTGCTTCTGCTCCTACGAATGATGCTACGGTCCAAACTAGCGTGACACCGTTGCCTTCGATCCCTACAACTCCGCCTGTTACGATGATTCCTACTCCAGCTGATTTGACCGATGATGGTTTTACATCTCCGGCTTCGTCGAGTAAATCCCCACGGCGCACCAAACGCCAAGATGCTCCTACCACAGTCGTGGTGCTGCCAGCAACCGTGCTGCTTGCTCCGTCGAAAGCTCCGGAAGCAAAGAAACCCAATCTGCGCCGTTCACCAAAAGCAACGCCAGCGCCATTGCCCAAAGCGCTAGAATTTACGCCGCCGATTGCTCCGGTTCCACCTTCTGATTCGACCCGGGCGACACCACGTCGCCGCAAAAAACCCACGGAGTAGCCATGACCATTGTCAAAATTTGTGGCATAACATCACCCGAACATCTGCTCGTCGCAGCAGCTGCAGGAGCTGAGTATGTTGGTTTGGTTTTTGCACCCAGCCGCCGACAAGTGTCAATCAGTACTGCCCAACGGCTTGTGGTTACCCTGCGAGATGCAGGATATACAACGAAAGTAGTGGGGTTATTCGTCAATGAATCACCTACCATTATTTCCAATGTGGTAGCACATTGTGGGCTTGATGTGGTGCAACTCCATGGGACAGAAGCGTATGATATTATCGCCGAACTTCCCGATATTCCAGTGTGGCGGGCGCTCCGACTCCAGGAGACGCACGATGAAGAAGCCTGGGTATTTTCAACAAATCCGCAGGTTACCACAATGGTGGATGCGCCTGCTCGCGCAACCCAGTTTGGTGGTACTGGGGATTTAGCCAATTGGGATGCTGCTGCGAAATTGGCTTGCCAACGCAGGGTTGTGCTCGCCGGCGGATTAAATCCAAGAAATATACGTGCGGCGATACAGCGTGTTTCCCCTTGGGGAGTAGATGTGAGTAGTGGTGTCGAACGGGCTGGCTACAAAGACAATGGGTTGATTGCTGCATTTATTGATTTGGCCAAAGCGGCAAGTGAGGTAGCATAATGCAACGTCGTTGGTGGAGTTGGATAGGTGCCGTGATGACCATGGTGTTGTCGTTGCGCTTTGTGCTGACACGCTTGCGCCCCGTGGTGTTACGTCCAACCGCCGATGCCACTGGCGAATTACTTGGCGATGATACTGCATTCGGCGTACGTCGATTAATCGTCAGTGATTTACATCTCGGCGGTGGAGATCGGCTTGATGATTTTAATGCCGATAGTCAATTTGTAGACTTTGTGCAACTGTATGCCATGACGGAACCCACCGAATTAATATTGGCAGGCGACACATTTGAATTTTTGCAGGTAACGCTCAATGATGTGCCGGATTTTGAATGGACTGGTAGATCTGCACAACGCCGGTTAGCTGCCATAATAGCGGCGCATCCACTTGTTATCCAAGTGTTGGCTACATTTGTGCGCAAACCAGGTAATTATTTGACGTTTGTGATTGGCAATCATGATTTTGAACTCCATTATCAGACAGCCAAAAATCTCCTTCGCCAGAAACTTGGACTCGCTCCCGAAGATGAACGCTTGCGTTTTTGTACGCGGTACTTCGGCGATGGTATGTTTATTGAGCATGGCAATCAATTTGAGCCATGGAATAGTTTTGTGCGGTTTGAAGGTATCAGCCAGCCGTTTGAATTGGTGCGCGGTACGTTTGCAGTGAAAAGTGTGATTAACCCACTTGAACGATCACCGCTGCCCGTTGCCCCGTATATCGACAATGTTAAGCCAAGTTCAGCGTTTTTGTGGTATTTGTTAAGCTTGGCGCAATTACGTGACTTGCAAGTCGTGCGATTTGTGGCTCACGGAGTAATACTGACCGTGCGAAGTATGTTGGTACCATTGGCATACCGCCGCAGTGAAACACTCAATGAATCTGCGACGACTGTACGCCATCTTGAAAATCAGCGACGACTCCGGCGTGCCCTTGACACTGTACGACGTGTAATCGAAAGACGAACGGCGCGCCAACGTGAAACGGTGCCTCCGTATCTAATGGCGCATATCGAACGTGAATCTCGCCGTCAATTAATTCGTGAAGTCCGCGAATTCAATGTAACAGTGTTGCATGAAATGGTCAAAATTGCCCATGATAAAACGTATCAAGATACGGTATTATTTATCTGTGGACATACACACGTGGCTCAACAAGTCATTATGAATGAGCGTCAGACTTATGTGAATTTGGGGACTTGGACCGATGTTATCACTGATTTGAACACTGGGCGACGGCAAAATCAGCGTTGTCCTTTTTTGAGCGTGCGATATGATCAAGAAGGCAACGTAATCCATGAATTTTTGGTTTGGCGGAGCCCCAATATCCCCCCCACTCTGTGGTCCCCCGAGTCAATTGGGCGTCCCCGCTTGGTGCGCCGCTCCCAAAATCCTGCGCGGTTTGCCACAGATGGCGTTACAATAACATCATGGAAGAATGAAGGAGAGACAGAATGAAGCGTATTTTGAGTTTGCTTGGTTTGCTGGCCGTTGCTGGTGTGGCGTTATTGGTCTATCGTGCGATGCGTCAAGAAAGTTCCGCTACTCCTGCCCCAGCAAATAACCCAAAGCGTTCCGTAAGCCCCGATTTATTGGCAATTTTGGCCGACCCAGGTGACAAAGGTCCGATAGAATTAATCAGCAGTGCCGACGGTCGCGAATGGTTGGTCAACCGCCGCAATGGGTATCGTTACCCCATCGAAGACGGTATTCCGATCATGTTGATCGAAGAAGGCGAAA
>CALQBW020000253.1 GCA_943328915.2 Singulisphaera sp. GP187
AATATTGAAAACTGGGGGGGCATTTTGATCAGGGCGGGTCGCAAGTAATGTACGCATATGTGCTGACCTCTGTGTGCAAAAAACATAAACCTATTGTGACATAAAAACATCCACCACATGCAAATGCATGCGGTGGATGTGAGGTACCATGATTTATCGTATATCCGGAAGCAATGTGTAATCTGGGAAGTTGCCATACGTGCGTTCACCTGGCTGCCCCACCGTAATTGATTGCACCAAGTATTTGCCACCCACAAAGCACCCCTTCCATGATTGCCCAATCCCACCAAAGGTCTCATCACGGTCGCCACGTGAACGGATTTTATTGAGGCCTACTTTGTACGACCGTAAATCGCCTGCGATTTCTTTTGTAACCCGGTCATCATCACACGCCAGCGACGAAACCAGTGAGCCATTGGAAATATTCATTTCGGCGACTAGTTCTTCGACTCGGTCAACCAACACGATAGTATCGAGTGGTCCGAATGGCTCGTTGTGGTGCAAGCGGGCGTTGCGGGGTACATTGAGAATAGACGTCGGCCCGAAGTAGGCAGAGGTGTCTTGGTTGGGCAAAAAGAGTGATTCGTCGATATCGCTTTCGAAGAGCCCAATCGCCCCCAACGAAATCGCTTCGCTTTGCATAATGCGCAGTTCTTCGACTTTTTTGGCGTTGATGAGCGGCCCAAAGTCAAGGCTAGGTAATTGGTCGTTGGGGTTGTCGACCAACGTCGGGTTGCCGTATCTGAGCCCCTTAAGCACAGGGATATAGGTGTCGAGGAATTTGGGGAAGAGCTTGCGTTGGACCGCAAAGCGCACATAGGCCGTACAGCGCTGTTTGCCGTAGTCGTAGCCTTTTTTGAGTTGTTGCGCCAGCCCATTCCAATCTGAAAATTCCCAGATGCCGTAAACGTTTATTCCTTCCATTTCGAGCATATATCGCTTGTCGCGGTCATACAAGCTGGCGGCAATGTCCCGACCATTGCTTTTGCCACCGACAAACGCCAAACAATCGACGTCTGCGTTGCGTACCAATGCCTCGCTCAACTGCCCACCTGAGCCACTTACCAACGACACCGGCAAGCCACAGCGTCGGGCGAGGGCCATTGACACCGTCAAGGCGTACAAGCCGCCATCGGTGGGAGTTTTGGCGATAACCGAGTTGCCGGCCAAGACTTGCACCAACATAGCATGAACCAGCACTGACAACGGGTAATTCCACGAAGCAATATTCGAAATGACCCCGAGCGGTGTGCGCCGTGCCATTTGGGCGTCGATATTTTCGATATACCACTCGACTCCGCTGATACAGCGATCGACATCAGTCATTGCAGTGGAATACGGCTTGCCAATTTCCCAAATTAGTAAGCGTCCAATCAATTCTCGATGTTGTTTCAACAATGCAATTGTGTCGACCACGCGTTGTTTGCGTTGGTCGAGTGATACTTTTGACCATGTTTTGAATTCTTGGGCGCAATAGCGGACTGCCTGCTTGGCCTCGTCGAGTATGAGCATGGGCAGATTGCCCATCAAGGTGCCGTCTACTGGCGACATATAGGTTTTGCCGTGGCCAGGATGTCCCCATTCACCTCCCATTAAATTGAGGACGCGCCCATCACTGCTAAATGCTTCAGGCACAAGGGCTTTGGCTTGTGCGAGTATTGTGTGCCATTCAACACTGGGTGAAATCATTTTTGCCATCGAAAAGATTCCTTCTTACAAACTGTTTGTTAAATTATACGCACAAGAGGGGCAGACTGGATGTATCGATTTCCAAAAACGAAGGGCACATAAATCCTTCGTTTTTGGATATTTGAGCTGTTATTTCAACAACGACGCCATTTGCGGTTGAATCGTAAGCGCAGCCCGTAACGGCATAATGCGGGACAAAATATCTATCATTTTGGCGTCTGATCCCACGTAACTATGGAATTGATTCGACTCAAAGGCATCGATAATCATCGTTGCGGCGAGTGGTGCCGGCGTGTTTTTGAATTTGGAAGCCCCTTGTTTGGCCATCGCTTCGGTTTCTTGGCAGATCATAATCCCCGAATGTACCGAGATATTGGTTCGATGGCTCCTGGGAAGAGCCCAACCCCCCCACATGCGTCCCCACAAGCGCTGAGCATAAGCAGACTAAACAACTCAATCGCAGCCTGCGAAGCTCAATACATGGTTTGCCCAGACACTGGCACGCAGCCTCCCATGCGCGACACTTTGAGTATTTGGGCTTCGGGAAGGGCGATCAGATGGGGCAAAAACTCTTTGGCATATGCACTGTGCCAAAAAAATAGACATCGAATACGCGGTGAATGTCGTCGAACAACACATTTTGTCCCTTGAGGAACTTGTGAATAGTCCCAGCGATATTCATCAAGCCATCGACTAGGCCATGTGCCGCAATCACGGCAACTAGTAGGGCTGCCACTTAGGCGAGGTCGGCCACATTGACGATGTGGGTGCTGACTCGTGTGCGTGCCTCACCAGTAATTTGATAGTTTTGTTGGGAGGAGCGTGATTGATGACGACGGTTACGACGCGGCACCATGGCGTAATAATTAGAGGGTGACTGCACGCGCCATACTATTGCCGGCACCAGTGACCACATAACTTTTCCGTTAGTTTTCATGGTGGTTTCTTTCTCCTATCGAGAGAATGAATTTGCTGGTTACTCCAAATAAATCGTTAGCGATTTATTGGAAACCAACCGACGACCAGCGCCTTTTATACATGAATTCACGGGTAAGATACTTTAAAGATTCATTCCATTCGCTCGATTATATGCTGTTCATTTTGTCAAAAATACATATTGTGCAAATATCATAAATTAGTATTACAACATTTTTAGTGAGTAAGTGTTACAGATACCATAGTTAAATTTGAATACGCAAATGTGATGAAAATAATCACAAAAATCCCCACAGTTATTTTCAACTGTGGGGATAAACGTGATGTTATTTTTTACGAGTCTCGAGCCATTTGGGCATCATTTCACCCACATAGC